>JANPDZ010000288.1:0-7116 GCA_031431735.1 Acidobacteriota bacterium
TCGCTCAGATGTGCCGCCCCGAAATTATCTTCTGCCCAAGACCTGATTGTCTCTGCTTGATTATCCAAACCTGATTGCCCTCACTTTTTCTCTTAATTTTATCTGATATACTTCTTTTGACAAAATTTGGGTAATGACAAGAGTGCTAAGTCAGGGTTGAATTGACGGGTTTTTGCTTGTCAGAACCAGAAGCAGTAGCGACTTGGTAAGTTTTTACCCGCTCGCTACCGCTCGGGGTTCTGACAAGTTGCCGTCAAACCTTGACTGAATGGTTGTAAGGCAGAGTAACAGTCTGCCTTATACTGATTAGATACTTGCTCAAAACTTAAATTCTTTCGACCGCCATGGCGACCGAATTACCGCCACCGAGACAAAGACCGGCAACGCCTTTTTTTGCGCCGCGACGCTTCATTTCGTAAAGCAGCGTTGTTAAAACACGGCTGCCCGAATTACCGATTGCGTGTCCCATTGCGACCGCGCCGCCGTTGACGTTGACCAGTTCGGGATTGATGCCGAGTTCGAGCATCACGCCGAGTGCTTGCACAGAAAACGCTTCGTTAAGTTCAAAGAGTTCGACATCGGAAAGCTCCCAACCGGCTTTTGCAACAGCACGGCGCACGCCTTCGACCGGCGCAAGCATTATATATTTTGGTTCGATGCCCGATGTCGCATAAGAAACGACTCTTGCCAACGGTTCGATGCCGAGTTCTGCGGCTTTTTCTGCCGATGTAACGACAATTGCCGACGCGCCGTCATTAACTCCCGGTGCATTTCCCGCCGTCACGGTTCCGCCGTCTTTTTTGAACGCCGGTTTTAATTTGCCCAAAGCCTCGGCGGTCGTGTCGGCGCGAACCGGTTCGTCGTAATCCAAAATGATCGGATCACCTTTGCGCTGCGGGATCTCGACGGGAACGATCTCGTCTTTGAAATAACCTTTTTCACGCGCTTCATTCGCTTTGCGATGCGAATTGTATGCAAAATCATCCTGCGCTTCGCGGGTGATCTGATGTTTATCAGCGACGATTTCGCCCGTGTTGCCCATATGCCAATTTTCAAATGGACACCACAAACCGTCGTGAATAAGTAGGTCGGTCGCTTGCTGATGTCCCATTCTGAAACCGTCGCGCGCTGTTTGCAGTGCGTATGGAATATTCGACATTGATTCCATTCCGCCGGCAACGACAAAATCGGCATCGCCGAGCGCGATTGCCTGCGTCGCAAGTGAAACAGCCCGTAAACCCGAACCGCAAACCATATTGATCGTCAAAGCCGAAACTTCCGGCGGAAGTCCGGCCTTTAATGCTGCCTGTCTGGCAGGTGCTTGTCCGAGTCCGGCTTGCACGACACAACCCATAATCACTTCGTCAACATCTTCGGGCTTGATTCCTGCACGCCTTACGGCTTCCCTGACGACGATCGCACCTAAATCCGTTGCTGAAAAGCCTTTCAGCAATCCTTGAAACTTTCCGGTCGGTGTACGCGTCGCGCTGATAATTACTGCTTCTTTTCTTTCTGACATTTTATTATTCCTTTTTATTATCTAGTTTTTCTAATGCTATTTCTAAATCCGTTCGGGGCTCTTTTCTTAAACTTTTTTCAAATTCAATCCGAAAATCTTCCAAAAGCGGAAGATCCATCAATCTTTTTCGCGCCCTGAAGCTTTCTTGCTGGCAATAATGTCCCGAATATTGGCAACCGGAAAATTATCAATAAACATCATTCGCTGTTGTGCTTTTTCAAAACTTTCAATGCCGTCGGGCGCAAAGATCAAATCCAAATCAAACGGATCTTGATTTATTTGGACAAAATCAACGCCCTTGATAATTTTGGTTTCAATATCTTCGGACAACTCAAAGCCAATCTCTTTTAATGCCAAGATCAATCGCCGACAATTTTCTGCACTCTTTTTTGGAAATAAATCGACATCCTGAGTTGTTGAAGGATAGCCAAGCAAGATTGCGCCACTTTTGCCGATAAACAAATATTCGATTTTGTATTTGGCAAAAGTTTCGGCAACTTCCCGCGCTTGTTGCGGTTGAAAATATCCTTTATTCTGCATCCGTTTTTGGCTTTACCAACTTGTAGCCTAAATATCTAGGCAAATTCTCGTCCGCCCATTTGCGATAATCTTCCATTTTTTCAAAAATCCGCACCGGTTCATCATCATCAATCGGCTTATAAGTTCGGAAAAAACCATATTTGATGCGTTGGTCAAGACTTCTTTTCAATTGTCGGCGACATTGTTCACGAAAATCATCCATATTCTTATTTTGTCATTTTAATTGAGATTTAGACAAATGGAGATTGAGGCGGAATATTGATTATGCAGGTCAGCATATATTTTGTAATATAATGAAAATGCGGAAACACGCTACGCTCGTAAGTGTGCCTTTTCGCCCTTACTTCGTGTGGGCTTCTGCATTATATTACTTTTGCTTATCTGCTTAGTAAATTAAGTTTGGCTTTTGGATGGAATTTTCCTTAGAAAATTCAATTATCTTACTTTCAATTTAGCGGCGATCTGCTTGCGGCTCATCAATATTGATTTGAAAATCTCGCGCCGTGCCATTTTCCATTCTTTTATTTCCAATGATTTTGAATCTTGCAGACTTCGACGCAATATCTTGTAATTGACACCGAGCAAATCGGTCAGCTGTATCAAACGCCCTTTAACCCAACCGAAATTTTTCAGGCAGAACAGATATTTGCTCAACGTCGTGCGTTCGACGCGCCATGTTGAAGGAAGCTGTCCCGCGCTTTTGTTTGATTTATGTTTGATCGAAACTAAGGGCGAGAACCATATTTCAAAACCGCTCTCGCTGATCTGCCAGCAAAAATCGAGGTCTTCGGCGAACATAAAATAATCTTCAGGAACCGCGCCTGCTTTTCCGATCGCTTCCCGCCTGACGAGCATAAACGCACCCTTGACCCAATCGACACGGCGCATTCGGTCGTGCCTGAAATATTCTCCCGCGAACATCTCTTCTATTCTTTCTTTTGAATAAAGCCTTTGCAACCCGATCGAATCAATAAAGTTCTTCCAAAATGTCGGGAAATGAAAACAAGTCGTCTGCAAAGTGCCGTCGTCATTACAGAGCTTGATGCCAAGCATTCCGATATGCGGATTTTCTTCGATGATTTTGAGCGATTTTGTTAAAGCTTCCGGATCGGCTTGTGTATCAGGATTTAGAAGTAAGACATATTCTGAATTCGTTTGATTGATCGCTTGATTATTAGCTTCGGCAAAGCCTTTGTTATCTGTATTGGCGAGAAGTTTAACGAATGGAAACTCTTGGCGAACGATTTCGACCGTCTTGTCGCTCGAATTATTGTCAATTACCCAAACCTCCCAATTATTTGGAAGATCTGCGAGCAAAGAGAGGCAATCACGGATATCTTCCGCGCTGTTCCACGTCACGATCGAGATTGAAACTGTCGGCATTTTATAAACTTTTGTTTGGAGTTTTACTTTTACTTTTAAAGCAGTTGCGATATTCATAAGTTTGTCGTTTTCAACATAATGAAAACACAATACTTAAAACTCTGAATATGCTATTAATGCCAGAAATTTACTCTTCGCCGATGTCTTCGTTCCAGATCGCCGGATTCGCATCGGCGTAGTTTTTGAGCATTTCGATACATTCCGCCGAATTAAGATCAATAACTTCAATGCCCGATTCGCGCAGCCATTCGATGCCGCCCACGAAATTGACCGATTCGCCGACAACGACCGTGCCGATATTAAATTGCCGCACAAGACCGGAACAATACCAACACGGCGCGAGCGTCGTAACCATAATTTTATCTTTATAAGAACGCTGTCGGCCGGCTTTGCGGAAAGCGTCGGTTTCACCGTGAACCGACGGATCATTATCCTGAATCCTTCGGTTATGTCCTTTTCCTAACAGGTTTCCTTCCTTGTCAAACAAAGCCGCGCCAATCGGAATTCCGCCTTCGGCTAATCCGATCTTTGCTTCCTCAATTGCAGTTTCGAGCAGTAATTGATAATCCATAATTCTTATTTTGAGGCGTTTTCGATAAAAAACAAAGTCCTCACGATGTTTCAAAGTCAAAACTTCAAATTTGTTGTGAGTACAAACTGAGACGATTATTTTTTTCAAAAAAACAATTTGGATAATTCTACGCGTTTCAGATTAAATGAATTTGAAAGTTTCAGTAGATCCAAAGAAACTGCTGAAATAATTGATAATTGATATTTGATATTTGATAAATTCGGGGTTTATACCGCCAATTTTCAATTATCCATTATCAATTATCAATTATTTCAGCAGTTTCAGCCGGAGTGTAAAAAAAACGCCGGGTAAATTTAAGCTGCGATCCGCAAAGACCTTTTTACAAATTTGAATCTACTGAGTTTATATGAAAAACTGTCCACGAAAAATACCAAAGACACGAAAAAATGCCGAATTGATGGCTTTAATTAGTGTTTGCCCGTGCGATTAGTGGATAGTTTTTTATTCTGACAAAGTAGAAAAAAGCTGTCTTACGATTGGCGAAAATTCTTTAATCTCAAACGAATCAACAGATCATTCAGGTCATCTTTGGCGGTCGGACGTTCGGGTAAATTTGACATTGAATGGGCATATTCCAATTGGGTGGTTAATCTCTCAAATTCTTTTTCGTAAAATTTTATATCGATGCCGGGCAAATTTCCTTTTTCTGTTCCGCTGATTTTTCGTTCAATCAGTTCCGGAAGATAAGGCAATTTGAAATGCTCGTTGAGTTTGACTAGATTTGCCTCAATTTCTCCGGTTTGCATCAGATGAATTCCGGTCAATAACACACGAAAGATGTAGAGAAGTGGTTTGACGCGATGCGGCGATTCTTTTTCAAAGAGCTTCCATTCGGTGCGCGAAAAACCGAAATAATGATGCGCGTGATGCCTTGTGAGACAACGCTTGCCGATCTTTTTTAATTCCTCGTGTTCCGGCGATGATTGCACAATCAGCGGTGAATAGAGTTGTTCCAAAACATAACCGTTTTTGCGAAGCATCAACGTAAAGAATTTTTTCGCATCGTGAGTCACCAGATCGAGTTCCAATCCTTCGCGGATCTCTTCCGTCTGAATCGTTTCGCGTCCAATCTCTAATCCGACAATATCTTTAAGAGGCAAAACGTGAACGCCTCGTAGATCAAAATCGGAATCAGGTGACGGAAAGCCGTAGAGATGCGCGCCGCTGACCGTAGCAAACACAAGCGGAAAAGGATGTTCGGAGGCTATCTTTTTTAGTTTTTCTTCAATCATCGTTAAATGTTTTGTGTGCTGCCGGACAACAACCTTCAATTTGTTTCCCACTCTCGCAAGATTACTTTATCTCATGAAACAAATACCTTCACACAAACTAAGCAGGTAAGCAGAAGTTTTGCGACTTTATGAAAGGCTTTGAGTCCCGTCTTTAGACGGCTAACCGCCAGCGAAGCGCGGCGGTTTTCAAACTAAAGTTTGGACTCTGAACGAAGAGCAAAATGTCGCAAAACTTATGCTCACCTGCTTATAGTTTGTCATAACTTTTGAAATTCTTTTCTTGGGAAAAGCAACAAACTGAAGTTTGTTGGACTTTTTGGGGCAATATTTAGGTTTGATATTGTAATTTATCAAATAATATTTTGAATGGTCTTAAATCATTTTTCGCCTTGCGTTTATTAAGTATTCATTCGCTTTTTCGTAATCAGGCCTTTCCGGCAGTTTTGTTTTTAAGAAAGCAATTTCAAATTCCTTGTGTAATTCTAATCGCCAAATATTCAAATCTTCCCAAGACATTTCGCCGCGTTTGATTGAAAGAAGTTGTTCGCGATGTTCCGACACTTTGACAATTAATTCGTTCGATCTCAGAATCTCGATTCCCTGCAAAAGCAGTCGTATAAGGTGCATCGCGTGTTTTGAACGGATTTCTCCGCGAGTTCTGAGGTCTTGTTCCAACTTTTTGAACTGCGACATTACATATCCGTTGTAAGTTTGATAAACCAGTTTCGAGAAAAATATATCTTTGATCGCCAACAGTTCTTCAGCAATCTCGTTTTTGTATTCAATGAGCGGAGTATTCAAACTTTCAAGAATATTCGGGTTCGCTTTGAGGGCAAGGATCAAAAACTTTTGCAGTTCCCAAAAACATTCTTCCTTTTCTTTGTTTTCAAGTTGTTCGGGAACGCCGTAAAGCGACCAATGCCAATCAGCCGGAGGCAGATAAATCCCTCGATAATCAATGTCTGAATTTTCGTCGTCTAGTCCGAAAGCGCGTGAACCGACGACACATCGGTAAATTATGAAATCGTTTAAATTAGTCGTTTCCTGCGAATTAAATGCAATCTCCGTTTGATATTCTTTGCGGATTGAAAATTCGTTTCGTTTTAGCACCGCCGATGAATCATCAAGAAATTCGATCAAATAAGAATGTGTCGCATCCATTGGTGCAGCTTTAATCATGCCGACAGTGCCTTTCGGGTGAAAACGATCTTCGCTTAAAACCTTCGCTTCGCTGAGCGTCACAATTTGGGTTCCGTTCGGAATTATTAACATTGTTTTCTTATCAATCACAGAGAGATTTTAGCGTCAATAACCGCTTTATGCTAATCTTTTTGATATGTCACAGAACTTTCAGGCAGGTGATTTTTTAATATTTCAGATCGAAAGCGGTTACGGTTTGCTCAGAATCCTCGCAATTGATGGCAGCGAAAGCGAAAAAGTTTGGCATCTGGCGGCTTACAACGAATTGTTTCTCGATATTGAAATGGCTGATGCGTATTTGGTTAATCCACTGGCTTTAACGATCAGTTTGGCGCATGTCGCTTTGACTACTCGCGCTTTTGAAGCCACGCAAGTGGCGCGAATGACGAATGTTTCTTTAACCGATGCCGAATTAAAGCCTCTGGAAGATTGGCGCAAAGATGAAACAGCCGAAGTTTCCGACCGTTCGATTCGTTTGATGCTTGGTTTAAGGTAATGCCTCAGTAAAAAGTTATGACTGGAGCGCATCTATAAAGACGGTTTCGGTGTCAAGTCGAAAACAGACACATTTCTATTTTCTCGCCGGTTTGGCAAGTATTTTTTGCATCTTGTCCTTTGAAAATTAGTTCTTCGTTCATTTTTGTTATTTT
>JANPDZ010000289.1:0-9803 GCA_031431735.1 Acidobacteriota bacterium
TCGAAATTCCGCAAAAAGTCGAATTTAATAATCCGCCGAAATTTGAAGTGCCCAAAGCAAACACCGAACCGAAAAAAAAATCGAAAGTTTTCAAAATCGGCGGAATTTTGCTTTTACTTTTTCTAATCGGCGGCGGCGGCGGCGCGGCAATTTATTTTTTAGCTCTGCCGATGCAGTCAAGTAAATCTTATTTTCTGACCAATAAAACTAATGTTTCAACCAATATCCTGGAGTTCGATAATCCGAACAAAACTTTTATGATGGTCGGCACGGATAATAATAATTTTCAAAAATGGCAAATCACGCCCGACGCAGGCAATAAAAATTTATACCGCTTCGTCAATCGCGGAATCGGCGAAAATATGTCTTTGGAAGTCGTTGACGACAATTCGGATTCTTCGGTTACACTGGCGCAGACGGCGAAAGATGTCGGACAGCTTTGGGCGATTACGCACGTCAAAGACGATTATTACCGCATCACAAATCAATGGCTTGGCGACACCAAATCGCTTTCATACAGCAAGCAATACTATTATTTTTTGAGAATCAGAGATTCAAACAGCGACGACGGACAGCTTTGGAAAAAAATCCCTGCACCAAGTGGAAAGGGTTTTTATCTGATGAATAAAAAGCACGGCGATACAATTCTGTTGCAGTCGCTCAAGGATCCGGATGTGTTTAAAGATAAGCTGGTAATGAAATCGGGCGAAGACGGCAATCGTCAATGGAATCTGAACGATTTGGGAAACGGTTTTCATACACTGACATCGGTTGAAGACAGTAAAGCATTGAATGTTAGTTCAAGTAAAACTGACCGCGTAGTGATGTCAGCATCAGCCGCTTCCGCTTCGCAAAACTGGAAAATGACACCTGTCGGAAACGATTATTTCCGTCTGACCAACGAATCGCTCGGCGACGGAAAATCATTGGAAGCAGTTACGTTTTCTACGTTTCAAGTTCAAATGGTTAAAACCTCGGACACAGATGATGGACAGCTTTGGAAACTTACAGGAATCAAATAGATTAATACTTTTAACGGTCATAAAATGAAATTTGCGCCCTTGCTTAACCTGAGTCTTGAGTTGAAATTAGAAAGAAAATGGGACGCAGATTTTCGCGGATTTGTTGAGTATATTTATTAACTGGGGTGTAATTAAAAGTGGGACACAGAACTATTAATAATTTTTTTTATGTAATGCGTCAGTAAAAAAGTTAGTTTCTAAGAAAACTAAGGCTTAATGACTGGAGCGCGAGCATCCTTGCTTGCCTGAGCGCAGGGCGCGAAAATGGCGTTTGTGATCCTTATACCGTCGAATTTAACAAGGCTTTTTCGCCTCGAAGCGAGGCTCATGGCAAGCAAGGATGCCTTGCGCTCCAGTCTTAAAGTTTTCGTTTTCTGTGAGAATAGCTTTTCAGGGAGGGATTACTTTTTGATGCCGATTTTGACTGCTATATGTTGTCGATAGATTTTTACAAGCACAATATCCAGCCCTAATTTTGCCCGTTTTTAAGGGTCTTTTGAATTTGGCGAAAATTGTGTCCCACTTTTAATTACACCCGTTTGATAATTCGACCCGACGCTGAAAGCGTCGAACAAACAATGAATCAGTATTGACCTGGATTTGTTGCTCACTTTCAGCGAGCTGATGTCTTTTCTGCATCAACGTAGGGTTTCATTCGCTTCACTCATTACACCCTACGCTCTTATATTTGTCACCTTCGGCGACATCAGAATTTCAAGTTTGCGTAACATGAGTTAAATTTTATAAAATTATCTAAAATCAGTTTCCCGCAAATTGCTAAAAAGTTTTTCTTATTCAGCCTTTCTTGACGTTAACGATTGTGAATGATAGCTTTTTTCTTTTACACTTCTAATAAAAATATGTCCACAGAAAATTTGAAAAAAACACCGCTCAATGAAGTTCATCGCAATTCGGGCGGGAAAATGGTTGATTTCGGCGGTTGGGATATGCCGGTGCAATATACGGCCGGCGTCATTGCCGAACACCTCGCGACGCGGGAAAAAGCCGGACTTTTTGATGTTTCGCACATGGGCGAGATCTGGGTCGAGGGCGCTGACGCGATTGCGTTTGTCAATCGCATCACGACCAACGATGTGACAAAACTCGTTGACGGACAAGCGCATTATTCGGCTTTGACGAACGACACGGGCGGCGTCGTTGACGATCTGCTGGTTTATCGTTTTGACGCGGACAAATTGCTGCTTGTCGTCAACGCGGGAACGACCGATAAGGATTGGGCTTGGATAACTTCGCACAAAGCGGGCGAGGCAATTACGCTGACCAATGCTTCCGCCGATTATTGTCAGATCGCCGTCCAAGGCCCGCGGGCGCTTGAGATTGCGCAAAAGTTCACCGATGTAAATTTGTCGGGAATTTTGTATTATCATTTCACGGCTGATACCTTTGACGGCGTTGATGCGATCATTTCGCGCACCGGTTACACAGGCGAAGATGGGTTTGAAGTTTACGCTCATAAAGATCACGCCGAACGGATTTGGAACGATTTAATGGAAGCCGGCGCGGAATTCGGCATTTTGCCGTGCGGACTGGCGGCGCGCAATACTTTACGCCTTGAATCGGCAATGTCGCTCTACGGACACGAATTGAGCGACGAGATTTCGCCGCTTGAAGCGGGCTTGGGTTGGATCTGCAAAATAAATAAAGGCGATTTTATCGGGCGCGAGCATCTTGTTAAATTAAAAGAAGACGGCTTGCGGCGTAAGATCGTCGGGTTTGAAATGATTGACAAAGGCATTGCGCGGGATGAAATGGAAGTTTACGTCGGCGATCAAAAGGTCGGCGTTGTCACTTCGGGCTCGCCCGCACCTTATTTGAAAAAAAATATCGGGTTGGCTTTTGTGCCTGTCGAATTTGCAAAAACCGGACAAGAAATTACAATTGATGTCAGAGGCAAAAAATTAGCGGCGCAAATTGTTCCGACGCCGTTTTATAAAAGGGAGAAGTAATTTTCAGTTGATAGTTGATAGTTGATAGTTGAAAACTATCAACTATCAACTATCAACTATCAACTATTTAAATTATGTCAAACATTCCAGAAAATTTACGTTACAGCAAAGATCACGAATGGGTTTTGGTTGAAGGCGAGGTGGCGACAATCGGCATCACGGATTATGCCCAGCATTCGCTCGGCGATGTTGTCTATGTTGATCTGCCGCGCGCGGGCGATACTTTCGGTTCGCACGAAGCGTTCGGTTCGGTCGAATCGGTCAAAGCGGTTTCCGAAGTCTTTACGCCGATCGCGGGTGAAGTGACGGATGTCAACGAGGCTTTGAACGACACGCCCGAAGATGTCAACAACGATCCATATGGCGCGGCCTGGATGCTGAAAATCAAAATGGATAATCCAAACGAAGCCGACGGAATGCTTTCGTCGGAAGAATACGAAGAATACCTTGCGGCAAGTGCCTAAACCAATTTGGGATTTGGGATTGCGGATTTGGGATTCAATCTGTGTTCCAAATCCGCAATCCCAAATCCACAATCCGAAATCGAAAATGAGATATATACCAAATTCACCGGAAGAGCGTGTCGAAATGCTCGAAATCGTCGGTCTCAAATCGGCTGACGAGCTTTTTCGTTCAATACCGCACGACGTTCAATTAAATCGTGCGCTGAATATTACCGAGCCATTGGCGGAATCGGAAGTGATCAGCGCAATGGAAGATTTTGCTGCCGCAAATACTGCTTCGCGCAAACCTTCGTTTTTGGGCGCGGGCGTTTATTCGCACTTCAGCCCAACGATCGTTGACCATCTGATTCAGCGTTCGGAGTTTTTTACGAGCTACACGCCGTATCAACCCGAAATATCGCAAGGCACGCTGCAATACATCTTTGAATTTCAGACGTTGATTGCCCAATTAACGGGAATGGACGTTGCGAACGCTTCGATGTATGACGGTTCGACCGCGACCGCCGAAGCGGTTTTGATGGCGCAGCGCGTGACGCGGCGCGACAAATTTCTGGTCGCCGAAACCCTTCATCCCGAATACGAAGAAGTGACGAAAACCTATACGCAACACGGCGATTCGACATTTGAAACGATCGGTTTTGACAAATCAACGGGCAGAGTTTTAGCCGACGATCTGAATAAATTGGACGATAAGACCGCCGCGCTCGTCGTCCAATCGCCAAACTTTTTCGGTTGTGTCGAAGATCTGCAAGCGTTAGCCGATAAGGCACACGCGGTCGGCGCACTGCTGATCGTTGTCGTGACTGAAGCGATCTCGCTCGGACTGCTGAAAACTCCGGGCGAGTGCGGCGCGGATATTGTCGTCGGTGAAGGACAATCGTTTGGCATTCCGATGTCGTTCGGTGGTCCGCATCTCGGACTTTTCGCGTGCAAGGAAAAATATGTCCGTAATATTCCGGGCCGGCTTGTCGGTATCGCTTACGACAAAAACGGAAATCGCGGTTTTGTATTGACTTTGGCGACCCGCGAACAACACATTCGCCGCGAAAAAGCGACTTCGAATATCTGCACAAATCAAGGCTTAATTGCGCTTGCCGCGACCATTTATATGGAAGCGATGGGCAAAAAAGGCTTGCAGGAAGTCGCCACTCAAAACGCGCAAAAGGCGGCTTATGCGAAAAAGCAAATCGCCGCGCTCGACGGGTTTTCGATTGTGTTTTCGTCACCGACCTTTAACGAATTTGTCGTTCGTGCGCCGAAAAATGCGAATGAGATTTTAGAAACCTTGCGCACCGAAAAGGGAATTGTCGGCGGATTGGCTTTGTCGAAATATTATTCCGGCAGTGATAACGATTTTCTCGTTTGCGTGACGGAAACGAATACGAAAGCGCAGATTGATAGTTTGGTCGAAGGTTTGAGTGAAGTGATAAAATAACTTTCGAGGTAATTTTATGATTCAAACAATTACGATTGATGAAAATCAGGTTGATTTTTTGAAGAAGTATTCGCAATACGGTTTTAAAACTCAGGAAGAATTAGTAAAAGAGGCATTAAGCCGTTTGCGTGAAGATTTGGAACAAAAATCTTTGGAAGACTCCGCAAATCTTTATGCTGAAATTTACGCGCACGATGAAGATTTGCGAGAACTTACGGAATTAGCTTTAGCGGAGAAAATTAATGATTGAGCTAAAACGCGGAATGATTTTAGATGTAAATCTTAATAGTCGCTTTTTTTAATTATCTGGTATTTCTGTCTTCGTTCAGAGTACAAACTTCAGTTTGAATCCCGCCGCGCTTCGCTGGCGGGAACACGCTAAAGCGTGGACTCTGAACGAAAACCAAAACACATTGACTATCGGCAAAGATTAATCAAAGTTCGCGGCAAATTGAGTAAAATTAATTTAGAAAAAATTGACGAAGCATTGAAAATAGTCTTTTCTTTGCAATAATTTATAATCAAATGTCAAAATCCAGCTTCAAAACCGATTTTAATCGCCGAAAATTCCTGTCTTCCGTCGGTAAAGGCTTCGGAATGATGGCTTTGTCATCAGCGACGGTCGCGTCGTTGTTTGAAAATTTACAAGCAAAAACGCGTCAAATCGAACATCTTTCGCCCATCGAAGCGGCGATGGATGAGGATTTTTGGGCAACCATTCAGCAATCGTTTTCGGTCACACGCGGCATAATCAATCTGAATAACGGCGGCGTTTCGCCTTCACC
Organism: Acidobacteriota bacterium; assembly: GCA_031431735.1. Lineage (GTDB taxonomy): Bacteria > Acidobacteriota > Blastocatellia > Pyrinomonadales > Pyrinomonadaceae > JAFDVJ01. The sequence goes on from JANPDZ010000289.1 coordinate 5,674, forward strand.
GCGAATGGTCACGGAAGCTTTTGTCCGCTATACGTGGCAGCAGGAAGACGCGACCGCTTATACGATGTGGCAGTTGCTCGAGCCGCAATCGGAAACAATTCGCACCGGTTTGGCGGAAATTTTCGGCTGCGACGCGGAAGAAATTGCGATCACCAGAAATGCTTCGGAATCGCTCGAAATCTTGCTGATGGGAATGGATTTCAAACCCGGCGACGAAATCTTAACGACGACGCAGGATTATCCGCGAATGCTGACAACCTTAAAGCAACGCGAAATGCGCGAAGGTTTGAAGCTGAATTTAATAAAAGTTCCGGTCGCGCCGCGTGATGTAAATGATCTGGCAACGCCGTTTGAACGCGCTGTGACACCGAAAACGAAATTGATCTTGGTTTCGCATCAAATCAATCTGACGGGACAAATTATGCCGGTTCGAAAAGTTTGCGAAATGGCGCGCGCGCGCGGCATTGAAACAATTGTGGACGGCGCGCATTCATTCGCTCAATTTGATTTCAAACAAGCCGATTTGCAGTGCGATTACTTTGGAACTTCTTTACACAAATGGATTTACGCGCCGAAAGGAACGGGAATGCTCTACGTCAAAAAAGACAAGATCCCGAAAATCTGGGCATTGATGGCTTCGGAAAACAGCAATAAAAACGACATTCGCAAATTTGAAGAAATCGGCACGCATTCCGCCGCAATGCGTCTGGCAATTGGCGAAGCGGTTTTGTTTCACAACGCCATCGGCGGAAAACGCAAAGAAGCGCGGCTGCGGTATTTGTCGCGCTATTGGATGAACAAATTAAAAGATGTTCCGAAAATCGGGTTCAATACCTCGTTTGACGAAAATCAATCGTGTGCGATTGCCAATTTCAAAGTTGAAGGCATTGATCCCGTTAAAATCGGCGATTATCTGATGGCGAAACACAAGATCTTTACAACGCCGATCGTCCACGAAGAATTTACCGGAATCCGCATCACGCCGAATGTTTACACGACGCTTTGGGAACTCGACCGATTTTGTGAAGTGGTCGCGAACATTGCTAAAAACGGGTTGCCGAAAGTTTAAGAATGATTTATTTGCTAAGTACAGCGTTTTTTAAGTTTTCTAGGCTTTTGAGTTCAGACTACGGATTTTGTTTTCGTTCAGAGTCCAAACTTTAGTTTGAATCCCGCCGCGCTTCGCTGGCGGGAGCACGCTAAAGCGTGGACTCTGAACGAAGACATAATATTTCATTACTTTTGGTCTGGTGCTTAAATGAAAAGCCTCGCTCGAACAGTTTAAAGCTATGAATAATTTAGCTGAAAGAAAAGAAAGATATTTGCGAGATTCAGTTTCGGTCAGACTTGGCGGTTTAGCCGCAAATTTGGCACGCGTAAAATCTTTTTCAAAAAATATCGCCAATCAAGAAGCGGTTTTCGATTTATTTGAGGAAAGCAAGCATTTTATCGAATGGACGGCGATTGAAACTGAGATTGAAACAACCGAAAAATTGATTGAATTACAAATACAAATCGCGGTTTGGCAAAGACAGTGGCAAAAAATTTGGAATGATGAAGAAAGCCGTAATTTGGTTGCCGTAACCTCGTCAAACTGGTCGAAAACAGTTTTAGAAAAATCAGGTTTGATTTGATCTATGAGCCAAATCTACGAAAAAACATTTCACGTCGGTTGGGCAAACGTCGATTTTAACGGGCATTTGGGAAATACTTCGTTTCTTGATCTGGCGGTTGATGTGCGAATGTTTTTCTTTGCGGAAAACGGTTTTCCGGTTCACGAATTTCAGCGTTTGCGGTTCGGTCCCGTGATTATGAAGGACGAAATTACCTATTTCAAAGAAATGTATATGCTCGATAAGATCAGGATCACGTTTCAGAGCGCTGGAATCAGCGAGGACGCGACGCGCTTTCGGCTCCGCAACGATTTTTACCGTGAAGACGGCAAATTGGCAGCAAGCCTGACAACAACCGGTGGTTGGCTGAGTGTTGAGACCAGAAAACTTATTGTGCCGCCAAAAGCTTTGGCAAAGGCAATGAAAAATCTATCGAGAACCGATGATTTTGAAGTTTTTGAGTCAAGTGTGAAAAGTTAATTTACGCTTACAGATTTTTAGATGCTGTAAATAATTCGAGCCTAAGTCATAATCAATTGCCACTAGCTTGAGCCCATTAGTATCTACACAAGTTTTTGCGACCGGATTTCAGCCTCGAAGAGGCGCAATATGATAACCTGGCGCATCGCGCCAGGTCAAAAATCACCGCCATACTAAGCCCTGCAAGGGCGCAATCGGCGGATGTCGCCCTTGCAGGGCTTAAAAATTTGCCGTCCGCCACCCAACGCTCCGCGTTGGGCTATTATATTTCACCTCTTCGAGGCTGAAAACAAGCCTTTTAGACTTGTGTAGATACTAATGGCTTGAGCCATATGTTACGAAAGACTTGGTTTTCGCGGCTGTGCCGCCCGATGTGCGGCGATGGCTCTGCCTCGCCGAAATAGTTTCTCCTCAATCAGGCGAGGCTGTGCCTCGAATTTGGCGGCGCAGCCGCAGAAAATCAGGGAAAACTTGCCGGAAAGGCAGAGCCTTTCCGCACATCGGGCGGCAGAGCCGCAAAGGCGCATTGATTTTCAAAGATGTGTAGATACTAATGCTCAAGCGAGTGGCAATTGATAATGACTTAGGCACGAATTATTTACAGCATCAAAAATTATGTCAACAAACATCGAAGAAATCGAAAAAACCGAAACAAGCAAAGACAAAAAATCGGAACTGCTTTTAGACTCGCTCGAAATCAAAGGCTACCGCTGCTTTGAACATCTGACGATTGAAAAACTCGGTCGTGTGAATCTGATTGTCGGTAAAAATAACGTCGGCAAAACGGCTTTGCTTGAGGCTTTGTGGATTTATGCAAATCACGATGATTCAGAGATTCTTCATAAAATAATTTTCGATAGAAATGAAATAACCAACGAAAAGACGAGGTCTTATGAGTCATTAAGAGAATATAATTTTGCTTTGAAAAACCTTTTTACAAATCGTCCAACAATTCCAAATAAAGACCATGATAGAAAAGATTCCTTACATTTTCTGGTTTCTAACGGTGGATTGACACTAGCAATGTTTGAAGATGAAATCTTGCACCGCGATGAAGATGAAATTAATAGAACCCCCTTCCAAGAATCGGTCTTTAATTCTATGGGTTCACAAACCACCTTTGTTCGATATTTTTATGACTCAAGCAATGGTATGTTCCAAACTACTTATTATCCCAGAATTGAGAGAAACATTAAAAATGTATTTATAAAGGCTGTCGGTTTAAGAAATGCGGACTTAATTGAATTTTGGGATATTGTTACGCTAACTCCATTAGAAGATGAAGTCATTAAAGCACTTCATCTTCTTCTGCCGGAATTAAATCGAATTAGCTTTATTGGTTATCCTAAAGGAGCAAAAAATCGTGTTCCTGTAGTTCAAGTCAAAAATGGTAAAGAGCCTTTACCGTTAAAAAGCTATGGTGAAGGAATGACAAGGCTTTTAGGATTGTCATTGGCTTTAGTTCAGTGTCAAAACGGAATGTTGTTGATTGATGAAATCGAAAGTGGCTTACACTATTCAGCCTTACTTGACGTTTGGAAATTGATTTTCAAAACGGCGAAAGATTTAAATGTCCAAGTTTTTGCGACGACGCATAGCAAAGATTGTTACGAAGCGTTTTCACAAATTGCTAATGAAAATGATGAAAAAGATGATGGAATGTTGATTCGGCTTGAGCGGCAAGGCGAAAAGATTGTTGCGAAAACCATTAGCGAAGAAAGATTGGCGCAAGCTGTAAATCACGATGTCGAGGTGCGTTAATTGTGAATAAAATTCTTTTGGTCGAAGGCAAAGACGATGAAAATGTCGTCAAGCACATTTGGAAGTCGTTCAATCTCGCAAAGGCTTTCGAGATTAAAGACAAGGAAGGAATTGAAAATGTTCTTGAAGAAACAGACTCGACTCTGGTTGATGGAAACGCCGATGTTTGCTTGGGCATTGTCATTGATGCCGACCAAGATTTAAATATTCAGTGGCAAAGAATTACAAGTATCTTACGGAAAGCTGATTATGATAAAAAAATAATTCCGACAAATC
>JANPDZ010000290.1:0-2756 GCA_031431735.1 Acidobacteriota bacterium
GCGGTGATGTTTTTGACGCTGCCGTCTGCCCAAAGCATTTTAATCGTCTTACGCGAAGGGGTCGGCATCCGCACGATGTAAATGTCGCTGTTCGTTGAAATTGCCTCGATCTTATCGGTGTTTCGCAAAACCGCCAAATCCTGTGAATTGGGCGAAAAGGCGTAATCAACGCCTGTTCCGGCGGCATACGGAGGCGAATCGAAATCGCCCGGCGTCATATCGGTTGCCGCGCCGCCATCGGATTTAATGACAAAAACGTGCGAGCGTTTGCGGTCGCGCCATTCAACCCAATGACGATAAAGCAAACGCTCAGTGACAATCGCTTTGACTTTGCTTTTTTCGACTTTGTCGTCTTCTTTTGCGTTGCAGTCGTCGTTGTCGTTGCATTCGGGATAAACGTCTGAGTTAAACGCAAACCAACGTCCATCGGGCGACCAGACCGGATTGCCCGCGCCGGTCGAAATCTCTGTGATCTGCTTCTTATCGTCGCCGTCAGCGTCCATCGTCCAGATCTGTCCGCCGGTCGTAAAAGCGAGCTTTTTGCCGTCCGGCGACCAACGCGGGCTGGAACTCGATTTCTCGCCTTTCGTGATCTGATGCAAGTTGCTGCCGTCAATCGAAACGGTGTAGATCTGCGTCAGAGTTTTGTTGGAGGCTTTGTCAACATCGCCGATCGTAAAGGCGACCGTCCTGCCATCAGGCGAAAGCTGCGGATCGCCGACGCGACGGATTTTCACTAAATCGTTGAATGTAAAAGTCTGCGCCGCAACGCTGAAAAGAGCGAAACAGCAAAACAATATCAAAAAAGATAATCTCTTCATAATTTATTTAGTCAAAATTGAAATGGTAAAAGCAAAATTATTATCGCACAGATTCGCAAAAAATTACGAGTGCTAACCAGGTCAGCAAAAGTAATCAAGTATTTTGCTTCGTTCAGAGTCCAAACGCGGAACGCACTTTGATTAACCGCCGCGCTTGCGCCTCGCGGTTACACGCTAAAGCGTGGACTCTGAACGAAGAGCAAAATGTTGCAAAACTTATGCTCACCTGCTTAGTAAAGAAAGTATATCGCAGATTGAATGACACGGATATTGCGGTTTCCAAGTATTTTTTATGAGAAAGCCCTGTTACGGGAATAATGTCAATAAATTATTCGAGTAAATTCGCGGGCAAATTTTCTTGATTTTCATAACCGACAATTTGGGTTAAGATAAATGGTATGAAAATTTACCTTTTGTGCTTTTTGTGTCTTTTCGCGGTGATTTCCGTTTTTGCTCAAACTCCTTCGCCAACGCCTTTGCCTTACAGCGAAAATACGCTGAAAGAGTTGAAGCAATTGCAACAAGCGGCTTTAAATAGCGATTATGCTTATCGGCAAACCGCGTATCTTTGCAACAATATCGGACCGCGTCTGACCGGCTCGAAACAAGCCGAACGCGCCGTTCAATATGTCGCCGACGAACTGCGAAAATTGGGTTTGGAAGTGCGCCTTCAGAAATTGACGGTTCCGCATTGGGTGCGCGGCGAGGAAAAGGGCGAACTCACCGAATGGGAAGGAATGGCGGACGGAACGACCCAAAAAATCGTCTTGACCGCGCTTGGCGGAAGTATTGCGACCGATGAACGCGGTTTGTTTGCCGAAATCATCGTCGTTGAAAGTTATGATGAATTAAACGCGCTTGGGCGTGAAAAAGTCGAAGGAAAAGTTGTCCTTTTCAATGTCAAATTTGACAAGACTCTGGCAGATTTGAATCAAGCGGGCGCGGCTTACGGACAGGTGGCGGCCTATCGCGGCGGCGGCGCGATCGCGGCGGCAAAACTTGGTGCTGTTGCAGTTCTGGTTCGTTCGGCGGGCGGTTCACAAAATCGCGTCGTCCATACCGGCGCAATGCGTTATGACAATGCCGTCAATAAAATTCCGGCTGCAGCGGTCTCCTACGAAGACGCCGAAACGATCGCCTATCTCGCCAAAATGGGTAAAGTCAAAATGAAACTGCTTTTAACGCCTAAACAACTGCCAGATACGACCAGCTATAATGTCATTGCAGATTTGAAGGGAAGCGAGAAACCGGACGAGATCGTTGTCGTCAGCGGACATCTCGATTCGTGGGATTTGGGAACCGGCGCACTCGATGACGGCGTTGGTGTGGCGATGGCGATGCAGGTTCCGTATCTTTTGAAACAATTAAAATTAAAGCCGAAACGCACGATTCGCGTGGTCGCTTTTATGAACGAAGAAAACGGATTTGTCGGCGCAACAACTTATGCAAAAGAAGCGAATATCGAAAAGCATTTCGCGGCAATCGAAGCCGATTTGGGCGCAAGCCATCCGCTCGGTTTCATCTTCGCCGGAAAGCGCGAGGCATTACCGTTTTTTGTGCCGCTTTCCAATATCTTGCGAAGTCAAGGCGCGGGACAGATTGACGTTCAGCCAAGCGCGAGTTCTGACATCAGCACTTTAACAACCAAAGGTGTTCCTTCATTCGGACCGTGGTTTGACACCCGAACATATTTTAATTATCACCACACCGAAGCCGATACTTTCGACAAGGTCATTCCGCAAGAACTTGCCGAAAACGCTTCGGTAATGGCAGTTTTGGCTTATGGGTTGGCAAATCTGGAACAACCTCTTCCAAGATAAGTTTCAAGTTCTAAGTTCCAGTAATGCGGCAGTAAAAAGTTATTCTCGCTGTAATCGAAAACTTTAAGACTGGAGCGCGAGCATCCTTGCTTGCCATGAGCGCAGGGCGCGAAAA
>JANPDZ010000291.1:0-10800 GCA_031431735.1 Acidobacteriota bacterium
GTTGTTTTTCCGGCAAACTCCGATAATAACTCAGTTGCTTTTCTATAAAATCGCTTTCATAATGTTCTTTCTGTTTTCGCATTTCTGTTTGGATGCCAAAAGATCCCAAATGGATGACCTTATTTAATTTCTTTTACTAATGTAATGCCTCAGTAAAAATTTATAGCAAACAGTTTACGGTCAAACTATTTTTTGCCCGCGAAATACGCGCGCATTCGCTAAAAAGCAAAAGAACATTGAAAATAAATTTAATTTAATTTCTTTTTTTCGCGCCATTTCGCGTATTTCGCGGGCAAAATTCTTTTTCTTAACTTTTTACTGAGGCATTACATCTCTAATAATTGTTTTCTTGACAAATTCTGTCGAATGGATTAAATTTTTTTTGAAATTTGCAATCCGCAGACAGTTAAGGCGCAGTTTCCACAGTGCGAATCGCTTTTGATGATGGTTTTTGTTTTCCCATTTTGGCAAAGCCCTTTCCACTCGGGCAAATCGTATTTTCCACTGCGAATTCAATTTTCCACAAATAATTTTACTTAAGCAGATGAACAAATGTAAAAAGGTATGTTGAAAAGTTCAGAGTCCCTGCTAAAGCCACGCAACCGCGAGGCGCAAGCGCGGCGGTTTAGCCGACTAAAGTCGGGACTCAAAGCGAAATACAAAATGCCTTGTTTCTTATGCTCACTTACTTATCTATTCCGAATCGTTTTCTGATAGTACCTTCGGAATAGTTGATAAATGCAAGATGAGAGTCGATAGATTCGGATTGCAGGTGACGGACGCACAACTTTTTCGACTTTGAATAAACCTAACCTAAAGAAGCAAAATGTTTCTAATTCAAGCCCTCAAAATAAATATTTTGGTAGGCTATAGTTCAAATTATGAAAAAATTAAAATTTCTCGGTTTGTTTTTGATTGTGGTTTTGGCGATTTCCTGCTCCCAAATCAAAACGGCGGTCAACAGCCTAACCCAAAAGTCAGTGCCTAAATTAAATTTTCCGGCGACCGATTTGCCGCGCAATGTGCAGAATTCGACGCCCGACGCGCACATTGGCGATGAACAAGCGATTGTTGTTTCCGCTTTGTATGGAAAGCAATTTTACGTCGGTGCCGAGAAGTTTCCGGACGACCTCGTGCGAATGAAGATTATGCAACTGCTTGAGAAAAATCCGTCTGAGCGGCAATTGCTTTATTTTAATGCCGATAGCCTGACCGAATACAGCGATGTCGTCAGAATGTTGGACACTGTCCGCAAAGAAAATATCGAAAACATCGGTTTGATGGTTGACGCAAACGGTAAAACCGACGGGCGGTTTTTTATGCTGAAAGTAAAAATTCCCGCCGAACCGAAAGATACTTATGTTATCAGTAAACCGAATCCGACGACGCTTGTCATTTCAATATCAAAAGACGGCAAAATCAAGCTGAACAAAGATGAAGTTAGTGAAGATGCGTTAAAAGCAAAGCTCACGGAGATTTTCAAAGACCGCGAATCTCGCGGAATTTTCCGCGAGGGTACCAACGAGATTGAAAAAACGGTTTTTATCAAAGCTCCGCGCTCCGTCACTTACGTTAGCGTCGTCAAACTTGTTGACGCGGCAACCGGTGCGGGCGCATCTCCCGTCAATTTGCAGATAGACGATTTGGAACCATAATTCAGAGCATTTGATGAGCAGAAGGAGAAATTGCTTAGGAACATGCAAAAAATAACTTAGGAACGTGTAAAAAATAACTTATAACGATAGTTTAGAGGCTCGGTCTGTGACCGCCGGGCAACGCGGTCTTTAGAGCAATGGCGTTAAGTTAAGCGAAAATTCGGCATTAATTGTAAAACAGGCTGTTAGCCTGTTTAAATTTCGCGCCGCTAACTAGCTGATAAATAAAGGAAAGCCGCGGAAACAGACTAACAGTCTGTTTTACGTTTTCTCCTTAACTTAACGCCATTGGTCTTTAGAGCGGCTACTTAAACGATTAAGGAGTTTTTAACTGTAATAAATTTTAACTGCCAAACTGCCAACTGCCAACTGCCAACTGCCAACTGCCAACTGCCAACAAAACTTCTTCTCTCATTTCGTCCATTCGTCGGCGATGTGAACGTCAACTTTGACGGGAACTTTGCGGATGTATTCTGCGCCGGCGGCACACATTACCTTGTTTAGTTTATCGGCAATTATTTCAGCTTCTGAGGCATCGCATTCGACGATTATTTCGTCGTGAACGATATTGACGAGCTTCGCGCTCGTTCCGGCAATTTCTTGATGCAGAAGATGCAGAGCGCGTTTTAAGATGTCGGCGGAGCTGCCCTGGATGGGAAAATTCTTGGCGTTGCGCTGTGCCGCGCCGATTTGTGAACGGTCGTTTTCGTCAAAGCGGAAACGATACATTCGGCCCGAAGCGGTGCGCGAAATCCTTTCCGTGACAACCCTTCGCGCCGCATCTCTGAGCCACGCGTCAAGTCCGCGATAAGTGCCGAAGTATTTTCGCATCGTGTCTTCGGCGTGCGTTTGCGAGAGTCCCGTCATCAACGCAAAACGCGATGCGCCGATGCCGTACACAACGCCGAAATTCAAACGTTTTGCAAACGAACGCTGTTCCGACGACACTTCTTCGGGTTTGACGTTAAAAACCTGCGCGGCGGTGATCGTGTGAAAATCCGCGCCGGATTTGAACGCTTTGATAAAGTTCTCGTCGTTTGAAAACTCCGCTAAGATCCGCAATTCGACCTGTGAATAATCGGCAATCACCAGTTTTCTGCCTTCGGGAGCGCGAAAGCATCGGCGATAGGCTTCGTCGTGCGGGATTTGCTGAATATTTGGTTTCGAGCAGCTAAAACGCCCGGTCGGCGCACCGATCTGGCGAAAATCGGCGTGGATTCTTTTTGTTTGCGGTTTGATGAATTCGAGAATATTTTCGCCGAAGCTCGAAATTGACTTGGCGACGCCGCGATATTCCAAAAGCTTGGCGATAACCGGATATTTGAGTGCGAGCGGCTCCAGTTGCCAGCCGCGCGTCGTGTTCGGAACAGGCACACCCAAATTTATCAGCGCATCCGTGACCTGTGGTTGTGAATCGAGATTGATTTCCGTAACACCAAAGAGCGATGCCTGCGCGACACCTGCCGAAAGCATTTGCTGCAGTTCGGCGGCAACCTTTTCCTGTTCTTTTTTGACTTTTTCGAGTTGTTCGCGCCAGCGCGCTTCGTCAAGATAAAAGCCGTTCAGTTCCATCGCGGCGATCGGCATCACGCAATCGAATTCGAGTTTCGCAACCTGAATCAAATTGTCTTGTTTAAGGCGTTCGACGACCTTTTCGCGCAAAGCGACCATGATCATCGCGTCTTTGGCGGCGTATTGAACCTGCGATTGCGACAGTTCCGCCGCGTTCCAATCCGATACCTGTTCGCTTTTATCAACCTCGATACCGAGAAAGAAATTGGCGACTTCCGCCAGATTATGCCGCCGATCCTGATCGCCCGCCGCGATCAACTGACTGGCAAGGAGAGTGTCGAAAATGCCGCCGACATCCGTGCCGAGATGATGCCGAACCCATTTTGCATCAAATTTGGCGTTATGCGCGATCTTGATCGGCTTCGGCGCGGCGAGCAGCTCGCGCAGAAGTGCAAGCTCATCCGAGGTGCGCAGATCACCGCGCCCGGCAAAAGGTTTAAGGTCAATAACATAAGTATTTTTGCCGTTGCTGAGCTGGACGAGCCGAATATTTCCCTCGTAAGGATCAAGCTCGGTCGTTTCCGTATCGAAGCCTAAGAAATCTTCGGTGCTGAGATCGTCGAATACCTTTTTGATGCCCGCCGCATCATTGATCAACTCAAAATAAATTTCCATTTCATAAATCGTAAATCGGAAAGCGGGCAAAAGCAAAAAGTAAAAAGTAAAAAGTAAAAAGTAAAAAATTAAGGCTTGCGTAAATCGAACTTTGCCGTAATTTGACGGGACATTTTCGGTAAATTTGATTGTAAAGATCATCAATGCCAACCTTAAATAATTCTCGCAGAAATATTTAATGCAAAATGTTTTTCAAAAAAAATAGTATAAACATTTACGATTTTTGAAAATTCGTTTATACTAACCTCAGTTTGCTTGGAGTTTTAATAAAAATGACTTGTTAAAATATAGCAAACAAAAGGATTGAATTAGTCAATAGATTTGTTGAAAGAGATTTGGCGAGTCGAGCATTTTGAAGAAACTTTGCTCCTCGCGTTTTAGAAAAGCGAAACATTCCGCTTTTCGCAAAAAGATTCCTGCGTGAAAACTCTAATTCCTTGGTTTCGGAAAACGTTAAATTTTTCCCGAAAACAATCGAAAACCAATCAAATTCTACAAAACCCACGCCCCACATTGAGCGTGCGCTAAAAGACTGTCCGCAATCCGCAAAGTAATTCTCCAAGCCGACATTTATCACCAATTATTAGTGAGGGAATATGTCAAAAGAAATGATTATCAGCGTCAATGGGCGCGAAAAAAAGATCGCCATACTCGATAACGGCAAAGTTACCGAATTTTATATCGAGCGCGGCGGCGAAGAAAATTCCGGCGTGGTCGGCAATATTTACAAAGGTCGTGTGCAGCGGGTTTTGCCCGGAATGCAGTCGGCGTTTGTCGAGATCGGGCTTGAACGCGATGCGTTCCTATATGTTTCAGACTTTTTCGATGAAGAAGAAGAAATCGAACGCATCGTGATGGAAAAATCGAAAAAGGCTTCGCCCGAAGACATCAAACGCGAAGCTGACGATAAAATTGAAAGAGCGCGGTTCGAACGCGAAAGGCAAATGGAAGACGCGCAGGAAATTGCCGAACCGCTTGCCGAACCCGGCATTGGTTTTGTTGAGGAAGAAATAGCCGAAATTGCCGAAATACTTCCGGTTGAGGAAGAACGGGAAGAACGGGAAGAAACCGTCGAAGTCGAAAGAGGCGAAACGGCGGAACAAAAGAAACAGCGCAAAAACCGCCGCGACCGCAAGCGCGAAAAAAGACAGCTTGAAGAGCTTCAGTCTGCGGTGCCTGAAAAATCAGACAGCGAACCGGTCGCAGACGCGGCGTTGGTTTTTGAAGCCGAAGATTTCGGTTTTGAAAGAATTATTGATGATGATGAGGAAACAACCGGCGAAATGTTTAAGGACGCATATCGGCAAGAGTCGATCGTGGACAAGGTTCGCGCCATCGAATTCGATATGGAAAGCACTTCGAGTGTCGAGGTCGGTTCGCTGATCGATTCGGTTGGCGACGAGCCAAATGGTTTCGAGCGAATTGCTGATGACGACGACACGGAGCAGTCGGCTGCGGTCGAGCAGAAGAAATCAAAAAACAGACGCGGCAGTCGTGGTGGCCGCGGCCGTAATAAATCGGCGGCAAATGCGGTTGAGGCGGTTGCGCCGGTTGAAGTTGAGCCGGCCATAGAAGCTCCGCCGGTGGTCGCCGAAGAAGCACAACCTGAGCCGAAGAAAAAATCTTCTTCCAGAGGCAGAAAGGGCGGCGCGGCGAAAAAAGATGTCGCGCCAATCGAAGTAGTAAAAGAAGAAGTAAAAGAAACTGCACCCGAAACGCCGCAAGCGAAAGACAAAACTGCAAAGCCGAAAAGATCGAGCGGAAAAGGTGGTAAAAAAAGCGCAAAAGGCGAAAAGCTTGAAGACTCGGAAGCAAGTGTTAAGGACTCCGCTAAACCGGCAGAAATGACGGTCAGACGCGGCGGTCGCGGCGGTCGCGGTCGGCGCCCGGGCGGCACGGGCGGAACAGGCGGTACGGGCAAACCGCAGGAACGTTACGAAGGCGCGGAAATGGGCGAAACAATTACCGCCGAAACGGAAATTGCCACCGCTGATTTTGTCGCTCCGGCGAAAACAGGTTATCAGGGCAACAATCCAAGACGCGACCATCGCGACAATCGTGACCGTGACGGCAGACGCAGTCAGCCGACGATCACCGACCTTTTGCGCGAAGGACAAGAGATTCTCGTGCAGATCGCCAAAGAACCGATCGCCCGAAAAGGCGCCCGAATTACTTCGCATATCGCACTGCCCGGAAGATTTCTGGTTTATATGCCGACGATCGAACACTTGGGCGTTTCACGCAAGATCGAATCTGCAAGTGAACGCGGCCGACTCCGCGTTTTGATCCAAAAGATTAAGGCGGAAGAAGATGTTCCGTCGGGCGGATTTATCGTTCGCACCGCCGGCATCGGAATTTCTGAGGAAGATCTTCGCCAGGACGCGCGCTATCTCGTGCGCACTTGGCTCGACATCAAAAAACAAGCCGAGAAAGCGAAATCGCCTGCGCTTGTTCATCAGGATCTGGATATTATTCAACGCATCTTGCGCGACCAGCTTTCCGATGAATTTACGGCGATTCGCGTTGATTCCGAAGAAGAATATTTAAGGATCGTCGAATTTATCAACCGCATTCAGCCGCGGCTCGTCAAGCGCGTTAAACTTTACACACGCGACGAACCTATTTTGGAAGCCTACGGCGTTCAGGAAGAAGTTGACAAGGCACTGAAACCACGTGTTTGGCTAAAATCGGGCGGCTATCTCGTCCTCAATCAAACCGAAGCCCTCGTTGCGATCGATGTCAACACGGGCAAATTTGTCGGCAAAGGCAATGCGCGGCTTGAAGACACGATCACCAAGACGAATATGGAAGCCGTTGACGAAATTGCGCGGCAGATACGTCTGCGCGATCTTGGCGGAATTATCGTGCTTGATTTGATTGATATGGAAGACCGACGCAATCGCAACAAGGTTGCCCAGGCACTTCAGGAAGCCCTTTCAAGTGATAAATCGCCAACGAAAGTTTTGTCGTTCAATGATTTCGGTTTGATCATTATGACCCGCAAACGCGTCAAACAATCGCTCGAACGCACGATGTGTGCGCCGTGCGATTATTGTCAGGGCGCGGGCTGGGTTAAATCGCCGCAGACGGTTTGCTACGAAATTCTCGAAGAATCGCGCCGTTTGTCGCGAATTCAGAATGATGTCCGACAGACGACGCTTCGCGTTCATCCGGACGTTGCCGCTGCCCTGCGCGGTTCGGAAAGTGAAGTTCTCGAAGAGATCGAAGCCTATTTAGGCGCGACCGACATCACCAGCGATAAGACGATTCATCAGGAACAATTCGATTTCGATTTTATTTAAGGGTTGTTTTTAACGCAGAGAGCGCAGAGAACGCAGAGAAATAATATTTTAATCTCTGCGTCCTCTGCGCTCTCTGCGTTTTAATTTAAATTTTAGTTGAAACCAACCGCCGATAGTTTTATTCTGAATTTACGATGAAATTTATCCGTTATTCAAAATTCAAAGGTTTCGATCCGTTCGACATCAATCTTGGCGATCTGATGCAGTCATTGAGCGATTCGCTGCTTGATTCGGGCTTTAACGAAAATTATTGGCGGACGCGCCAGCGCAACGAGGTTGACACGTCGCTCGACGCGCTGCGGCAGGCGATTCTGAATTCGTTGCTCGAACAGGGAATTCTTGACAAGGGCGACGTCGAAAAAATGCTTGCCGACAACGACGGTAAATTCAAAGGCTCTTTGCTCGAAGAACTGATCAATAAGCTGATCGAAAGACTGGTCGAAGAAGGCTATTTGAACTTGCAGGAAATCGAACAGCAAGCACGACAACAGCCACAAGGGCAAGGCGAGATCGGCGAGGCAATGCCGCGTGATATTCGTTTTCAAGTGACGGAGAAAGGCCTCGATTTTCTCGGCTATAAAACCTTGCAAAAACTCCTCGGTTCGATGGGCAAATCCTCGATCGGCAGACACCAAACGCCGCAGCTCGACACGGGCATCGAAGCTGCCTTGAGTTCGAAACAATACGAATTCGGCGATACGATAAATTTAGATGTCAATGCGACTCTTCTTTCGGCGATCTCTCGCGAAGGTTTGGGCGTTCCGTTAAATTTAGAATACAAAGACCTTTACGTTCATCAGCAGGATTATCAATCGTCGTGCGCGACCGTCGTGATGCTCGATTGTTCGCATTCGATGATCCTTTACGGCGAAGACCGTTTTACGCCCGCCAAAAAGGTCGCGCTCGCACTCGCGCATCTGATTCGCACGCAATATCCGGGCGACTCGCTTAAAATTGTTCTCTTTCACGACGGCGCGGAAGAATTGCCGATCG
This sequence comes from Acidobacteriota bacterium, assembly GCA_031431735.1. Taxonomy (GTDB): domain Bacteria; phylum Acidobacteriota; class Blastocatellia; order Pyrinomonadales; family Pyrinomonadaceae; genus JAFDVJ01. Next base: position 8,138 of record JANPDZ010000291.1, read on the forward strand.
CGCGCCTCGCGACGACGCAGGTCGGACCATATCACACGAACACGGCGGAAGGCTTAAAGCTCGCGCGGCGGATATTAGCGGCACAAGGCAAAGAGATGAAGCAGATCGTGATGGTCACGGACGGCAAACCGACCGCCGCATTTATTGACTCGGGCAATCCCGCTTACCTTAATTACCGTCGCTATTCACAGGTTCAAACCGATAAACGCTTGCTCTATAAAAATTCGATGGGCAACGACCCGTTTGTCATGGCGGAAACTTTTAAGGAAGTTCAAGCCTGCCGCAAAGCGGGAATTATGATCAACACATTTATGCTCGCAAGCGATCATTATCTCGTCGAATTCGTCAAACAAATGTCGGCGATGACGCACGGCAAAGCGTATTTCGCCAACCCGAACAACTTGACCGAATTTGTCCTGATGGATTTTCTGAAACACCGCACAAGCCGCGTAAGATAAAATATTCTTCATTTAACTGTCTTCAGTAGTTCCAAATTTGATGATAAATGCCGCTTGAATGGCACATCAGAAAAGTTGAGCGGTAGCGAACACCTCCGTTTTCATTCAAGTTGATTATCAAGAAACCTGCTCGCTACCGCTCGCTATACTGATTTTTGGATCTACTGATCATAAATTAAATTTTGTCTTACTCTGATTTTACAGTAAAATAAAGACGATGCCGCAAAAAGATTCTTATCACGATTCGGTTGAAACGCTCTCGAAAAAGACGGTTGGACGGTAACACACGATCCATTGACGCTGCGGCTTGAAGATGTCAAGTTTTATGTTGACTTAGGAGCGGAGAAAATAATCGAACCAACCAAGAAAGTTGCTGTCGAAATCAAAGTATTCGGCGGACTTTCGTTTTTGAACGAATTTGAAAAAGCCGTCGGACAATACTTGATTTATGAACAATTTCTGCAAGAATTATTTCCCGAAAGAGTTTTGTTTTTAGCTGTTTCGCACGATATTTTTGAAGCATCTTTTTCGCTTCCGTCAATTCGGGCAGTTATCTCAAGACGAAGTATTAAAATTTTGGTTTTTGACGCAATCAAAGAGGAGATTATCAAATGGATAGATTAAAATACTGCGAAATTTTGCAATCAATCGTCAATCGCCACGCCAAATTTCAACCTGCCAACGGAAACATTCAAACTCACGCCGTCTGCGACGCGGAAAACGGCGATTATATGGTCGTAGATTCGGGCTGGAACGAAAAAGGTCGGCGAATTTACGATGTCGTCATTCATTTCCGTCTGCAAAACGGCAAGGTTTCAGTCGAACGCGACAACACCGATGCCGAAGTCGTCCGCGAACTTATCGAAGACGGGATTGCCAAAGCTGATATTACTTTGGCTTACAACGCTTTGCCGTTTCAGCGGTTAGATGATTTGATTGCGGCTTAAAGTGATTTGCAAAATCTTGAAACTGCAACGCCATTTCTTTGCCTATTACGCCAACGCTGGTTGACGGCATTTACGAACGATTCGGCTTTTGCTTCAAATAGGTTTCCGATGGTTTCTTTTATCATTGGTGTTTGCCCTTATATCGTGAAATAGCTTTTAACTTGTAGTATAATCGAATTTCGAGGTAAAAAATATGCTTGAAATTTACGGACATTATGACGGCACACAGGTTTTGTTGGATGAACCGTGCGAACTAGAACCGAATACAAAAGTTATCATTACAGTTGTCGAAGATGATGAAAACGCAGATTGGTATTTACTCGGTAAGAAAAATCTTGCACGGGCGTATGCGGATGATGAACCGGAAATATCTTTGGATAAAATAAAAGAATTTAATCCCGAATATGAAGGAATCTGAAATTGTTATTGCCGTTTTTCCTCAATCCGACGGAACTTCAAAGCGTCGTCCGGCACTAATTTTACGCGAAATGCCGCCGTTTCGAGATTTTCTCATTTGCGGAATTTCTACACAATTACGTCAAGAAGTTAAAGACTTTGACGAAATTATTTCCAGCACCGACAAAGATTTTGCCGCCAGCGGGTTGGATTCCGATTCGCTTATCCGACTCGGCTTTTTATTGGTTTTGCCGCGCCCACAAATCATCGGCTCAATCGGTGAAATTTCTGCCGAAAGACACCAAAGATTACTGAAAAATCTGAGCGATTATTTGACGAAACAAAACTAAAAAATCGTCAGACAATTATTGGATTCGTTCATTGCCAAAGACGACATAATTTTGGCTTACAATGCGGTGCCTTTTCAGAAGTTAGATGATTTGATTGCGGCTTAAAGTGATTTGCAAAATCTTTGTTTGAATTGTAAGGCGATTCCTTTGCCCATCACGCCGACGCCGGTTGTCGGCATTAGCCAACGCTTCCGCCTTTGCTTCCAATAAGTTTTCTTTGGTTTCTTTTATCACATTTTTATGAGATTTTGTTTATTGGTGTAGGTAATCCTACTCTCATATAAAATCTTGCAAATGCTTGAGAAAGATGTTCTCGGTATGGTGGAAGTAAACGAGGTCTTGGTTTTTTGCGTTTTGTTAAGACTCCTTCTAATTAGACTTTGGACGAAGCGAATCTCCATATTTTCTCAAGATAGTTTTAGAAAATCAACTAAATGTGGATAAACCAAGAGTTAGTGTTTAGTTTAAGGAAATATTTTTTGTCCTCTAATTTGGTGAAGGAGGCTTTTTCA
>JANPDZ010000292.1:0-7109 GCA_031431735.1 Acidobacteriota bacterium
GTTGTTTTTCCGGCAAACTCCGATAATAACTCAGTTGCTTTTCTATAAAATCGCTTTCATAATGTTCTTTCTGTTTTCGCATTTCTGTTTGGATGCCAAAAGATCCCAAATGGATGACCTTATTTAATTTCTTTTACTAAGTTATAAACAATGATAACAAAAAAAGTAATTATGAGAACTTCAAACCGCAAATTTAATCGCAACATCTTTTGGACTTGGGGGTGTTTGACGGGTATTTCTAAACAGGCTTGAAAGTTATTTGCCTGAAAATCGGATTTTTAGAAAACCTGTTGCTAGAATATTCGGCAACAGGTTTTTTTATTTATGACATTTTTTCAAAATTACAATCTAAATCGTCCGGCGTGGCTTTTGCCGCATCGGGCAGATGAACCGCCCGCAATTGGTTTGCGCGATTTGCTACTTCGTTTAATGCAAGGAAAAAATCTTTTACGGACGGAAGCGAAATATCTTTTAAAAGAATTATTGCAAGGCGAAGCGACCGATGCCCAAATTGCCGCCGCATTAGTTGCGTTGGCGATTAAAGGCGAAACTGTCGAAGAACTTGCCGGAATGGCGGAAGCGATGCGCGAAAATTCGACGAAGATAAATTCGATTCACAACGATTTTATTGATACTGCCGGAACGGGTTCGAGCCGTGTCAAAACCTTTAATGTTTCGACTGCCGCCGCTTTTGTGATTGCCGGTGCCGGTTTACCGGTTGCCAAACACGGCAGCCGCGCGGCGACTTCAAAATCGGGAAGTGCCGATGTTTTGCAGACTTTGGGCGTCAATGTGTCGGCAACCCGCGAAACTTCGGAAAAATGTTTGAACGAGATCGGCATTTGCTTTATGTTCGCGCCGCTTTATCATGCTTCGACAGCGCGGGTCGCCGCTGTTCGCCGTGAACTTGGCGTTCACACGACATTTAATTTGCTCGGTCCGATGACGAATCCGGCAAACGCGCCTTTTCAAATAATGGGCGTTTGGCACAAAGATCTGGTTGCGCCGATTGCCGAAACGCTTCGCTCACTTGGAACAAAACGCGCTTTAGTTGTTCACGGTCTCGACGGTTTGGACGAGATCACTGTTTCTACAAAAACTTCGGTCGCCGAAATTACGCCCGAATACATTAAGTTTTACGAAGTATCGCCCGCCGATTTCGGCTTTGAAACAGTTGAAGATATTTCAAATCTGCGCGGCGGCGATGCTTCGCAAAATGCTCAGATCATCAAAGACATTTTAGAAAATAAACGAAAAGACGCGGCTCGAACTCTGGTTATCATAAACGCGGCGGCGGCAATTTACATTGGTGGTAAGGCAAATAGCTTAGAGAAAGCCGCACGACTTGCAACTGAAAGTCTGGAAAGCGGCACGGCTTTTGAGAAATTAGAAAGTTTGAAAGAAAAAACAAATGTTCCTGACTGAAATCATCGAATTAAAAAAGAAACGACTCGAAATCGCCAAAGCAAACCGCGATTTTGAAGAGTTGAAATCGGCGGCAATCGTAAGGCGAGAAAAAGCACAAAGTCATCGTCTTCGTGAAAATTTGCAGAAGGATCAAATCAATATCATCGCCGAGATTAAACGCGCTTCGCCGTCGAAAGGAGTTATTAACAATAAAATTGATGTTTCGGAAGTTGCCCGAAATTACGAAAAAGGAGGCGCGTGCGCGATTTCGGTTTTGACTGAAGAAGATAAATTTAACGGCAGTCTGGAAGATTTGCGGTCGGCGCGTGAATCGGTCAACTTGCCGATTTTGCGAAAGGATTTTATCTTTGATGAATTTCAAATCTATGAAGCGGCGGAAGCCGGCGCAGATGTGATTTTGCTGATTGCCGCAATGCTCGACGACGAAGATTTAATCAGACTTCATCATCTTGCTGAACAAGATTTGGGTCTCGATACGCTCGTCGAAGTTCATACTTTGGAAGAATTAGAGCGTGTTAAAAAAACAAAAGCGAAAATCATTGGAATCAATAATCGTGATTTGCATACCTTTAAAGTTTCGCTCGATGTTTCACGTGAACTCATCAAACACGCGCCCGCCGATGCACTGATGATTACCGAAAGCGGAATTTCGACTGCCAATGAGATTTTGGAATTAAAGAATTTGGGCTTTTCTGGTTTTTTGATTGGCGAAACTCTGATGCGTTCGGGAAATTCGTTTGAAATGTTAAAATCAATGCAATGAGCGAAATCCATCTAAGATACAAAAATCAGACCCGAAAAGAACGGCATTGGACCATTCATATCATCGCTGTTTTTAAGATTTTGAAAGGAATTGTGCTACTGATCGTCGGCATCAAATTGCTGACTTTGCTTAACAAAGATGTCGCCGAATGGGCGATGGATTTTGTCAACCGGCACGGTATTGACGCGGAAAACCGTTTTGTTCACGCCGCGCTGGAAAAAATCGCCGGCGTGAACAAAAATCAACTGATGGCGATGAGCGGCGGCGCGTTTCTTTATTCGAGCTTGCAGATGACCGAAGGAATCGGGCTGTGGATGGAAAAGCGTTGGGCGGAATATCTGACCGTGATTGCTACATCTTTGTTTATTCCGCTCGAACTTTATGAGATTTACGAGAAATTTACTTGGGTTCGCGTGCTGATTTTGATTGTCAATTTGTTTGTCGTTTGGTATCTGGCGACGCGTTTGAAGGACGAAAAGAAAGAAAATCGGGAAATTTTGACCGAAGAGATCCAAGAGATGAAAGAAAATGACAAAGGTTAAGATCTGCGGCATCACCAACCTCGAAGACGCGCTTCTTTCAGCAAAATTCGGCGCGGACGCGCTCGGCTTTAATTTTTATGAAAAAAGCCCGCGCTACATCACGCCCGAAAAAGCGCGTGGGATCATCGAACAATTGCCAGCGGAGATTTTGAAAGTCGGTGTATTCGTCAATGAAGATTTGGAAAAAATTATTGAAATCGCCAAAATTGCCAAACTCGACGCGCTCCAACTCCACGGAGAAGAAACACCCGAATTTGCACGGGAATTAAAGGCGAAAACCGGACTTGAAATCATCAAAGCCTTTCGCGTTTCGCCGGAATTTAAACCCGAAGACGTTTTGAAATACGAAACGGACGCGGTCTTGCTCGACGCTTACTCACGACACGAACACGGCGGAACCGGCGAAACTTTCGATTGGGAAATTGCGAAGAAAGTGCAGGAACTTTTTCCGAAAATGTATCTTGCGGGCGGGCTTTCACACGAAAATGTTGCCAGAGCAATTTCTGAAGTAAGACCGATTGCAATTGATGCTTGCAGTTGTCTGGAAAGTGTAAAAGGTAAAAAAGACAAGGTTATATTAATCAATTTTATTTGTGTCGTTTTATTTTCAGAACGAGTTTTACACGAGAAAGCGGATTTGCTTTTTCTTTTGAGAGTTTTTCGTGCGCGACCGAAGATGTATTTCCCTCAAAAATCAATCACTCAAATTTGCACTTTCATTTTTGGATTTTTATCTGCATTGGATATAACAGAATCAGATTATGAAACGACTGATAAATTTTTAAAGGGTTTTGATAAATATGAAGGCATAAAAAGGGGATTGTTTACTAACGGAATTTACAGTTACGCAAAGCATTTTTTGGATAAATGTAACAATGACGAAGAAAAAGCCTTTGACCTTTTCTTCGCGCTTTTAGAAGAATTTAAGTTGGAAAAGGAAGATTTAGATGAAAATTGATCTATGTTAAAATTTTCTATAAGAGGTGAAAAGTTATAATGACGACAACCGAGATTTTGAACGAGATTTATAAATTGCCGTTGCACGAACAGACGGATATTAAAAAAAGTCTGCTCGAAAAGACTGAAACGGCAAACGAAATTTCAAAGCCGGATTTGTGGCAGAAATTGTTTGAAGAAGGCTTGATTACGCATGTTCCGAGCGGCGTTTCGGACGAAGACGACGATTTTGAGCCGATCAAAATTGAAGGCGAACCGATTTCCGAAACAATTATTAGGGAGCGTCGCTAAATGGCGGGTTATTTTTGCGACAGCAGCGCGATTGTCAAGCGTTATATCAGCGAAACCGGCACGAATTGGATAATCGGTTTGATGCGTCCGTCGGCGAAAAACGAATTTGCCGTCGCGCAAATCACAGGCGTTGAAGTCGTTTCGGCAATCTCGCGCCGACATCGCGGAAATTTTTTGACAACCGCTCAATCGGACAAAGCGATTCGCCGATTTTTGCGGGATTTTAATAACAGTTTCGGGGTCATTAAAATTGATGACGCAGTTATCAGAAACGCTATTTATCTGGCGCAAACTCACGTTTTGCGCGGTTATGATGCGATTCAATTAGCATCGGTGATTGCTCTCAATACAAAACTTTCTAAACTCGGACTTCAGTCGTTTATTTTTATTTCCGCCGACAATAATTTGAATTCAGCCGCTGTTGCCGAAGGCGTGACGGTTGATGATCCGAACAATCACTAAAATTTTATGAATTTTGAGCCAAACGAACGCGGTTACTGGGGCGAATTCGGCGGGCGGTTTGTTCCCGAAACGCTGATGTTTCCGCTTGAGGAATTGACGAACACCTATTTTTCCGTCCGCGATGATGCGGAATTTCAGGTGGAATTTTTGCAATTATTGAAAGACTTTTCCGGTCGCCCGACGCCGCTTTTTCACGCCAAAAGATTGTCCGAGCAACTTGGCGGTGCGCAAATTTATCTCAAACGCGAAGATTTGGGGCATACCGGCTCGCATAAGATCAATAACGCGATCGGACAGGTTTTGCTGGCGCGGCGAATGGGCAAGAAAAGAATCATTGCCGAAACCGGCGCGGGACAACACGGCGTCGCGACGGCGACGGTTTGCGCGCTGTTCGGGCTTGAATGCGTCGTGTATATGGGAACGGAAGATATGCGGCGGCAGGAACTGAATGTCTTTCGGATGCGGCTTCTCGGCGCGGAAGTGCGCGGCGTTGATTCCGGTTCGCGGACATTGAAAGACGCGATCAACGAAGCCTTGCGCGATTGGGTGACGAATGTTGATTCGACTTATTATCTTCTTGGCTCAGCTTTAGGTCCGCATCCGTATCCGCTAATGGTGCGCGATTTTCAAAGCGTGATCGGTCGCGAAGCGCGTGAACAGATTCTTGAACAGACGGGAAGTTTGCCCGATTGTTTGGTGGCGTGCGTTGGCGGCGGTTCAAATTCAATCGGGCTTTTTCATCCGTTTTTACAGGATGAATCAGTTAGAATGATCGGCGTTGAAGCCGGCGGCAAGGGGAATCTTCTGGGCGAACACGCGGCGCGTTTTAACGAACATGGCGGCGGGAAGATCGGTGTTTTGCAAGGCACGAAAAGCTATTTGTTGCAGGACGCAAACGGGCAAATTGCCCTCACCCATTCGGTTTCGGCTGGTCTGGATTATGCTTCCGTAGGACCTGAACACGCTTTTTTGCACGACATCAAACGCGCCGAATATGTTTCCGCGTCTGACACGGAAGCACTTGAGGCGTTTCAAATTTTATCACAAACCGAAGGCATCATTCCCGCGCTCGAATCTTCGCACGCGATCGCATTTTTGCTCAAATTTGCGCCCGAATTGTCGCCCTCGCAGACAATTATCTGCAATCTTTCGGGGCGCGGCGATAAAGATGTCAATCAAGTGCAGGAAATGTTGGCGAAGAAATAATTTGCCCGCGACTATTCTTTTTTCAGCTAAACAATTGAACTGTGCGTCTAATCTCTCAAAAGCTATGCTGAAAAATATCCAATATTCACTGATTTTGCCGCTGTTTTTATTATCCGCGCTGTTTTCGTTTGAAACCCGTGCGCAAGATAAAAAGGACGAAGATGTTATCAAAATAGATACCAATCTTGTAACGATTCCGATCATTGTCAGCGACCGGCAAAATCGTTACATTGCAGGACTAAAAGCTGAAAACTTCGCAGTTTTTCGGGATGGGCAAAAGCAAAATATCGAATATTTCATCGCCGAAGAAGCGCCGATAAATGTCGCTATCCTGCTCGACACAAGTCGCAGTACCGAACAGGTTTTGGGCAAGATCAAAAAAGCCGCGCAGGAATTTATCAAACAATTGAAACCCGCTGACCGCTGTTTGATAATCAGTTTTGATTGGCGTGTCAATGTGCTTAGCGAACTGACGAACGACCGCGAGAAATTGAAAAAAGCGATAAAAAATGCCGAAATTGGCGAACAATTCGGAACCGTTTTGCAAGATGCACTTTATCAGGCGGTCAATAAAAACTTTGCCGGTGTAAAGGGGCGCAAAGCCGTCATTCTGCTGACCGATGGCAAAGATTTCGGAAGTTATGTTCGAAAAAACGAATTGATTTATAAACTCCAGGAAACGGACACGCTTGTCTATTCGATATTTTACGACACGGGTATGACACCAACTCGGATGATGCAGCAAGGATCGCCGTTTCCGAACCGACGCGGCGGTAACAGAAACCCTGAACGCCGAAGGCAAAGAAACGAACAATCAAACAAAGCCGCGATGGATTTCTTGCGCGAATTGGCAGAAGTTTCGGCGGGCAGATCTTATCAAAAGGACGCGTCTGATCTGTCTGACGCGTTTGAGGCAATCGCCGAAGAACTCAGAAGACAATATCTGATCGGATTTTATCCGGAAAATATCGAAAAAGGTAAGGTTTATCAAATTAAAGTCAAAGTTGACCGGACAGATGCGGTTGTTCGCTCAAAAAATGCGTTTCGGGTCAAAAGTAACTAAATCGGAATTTGAATTATGTTTTGGAAAATTGCGTTTAATGCTTGATTAACCTGAGTATTGAGTTGAAAATTAGAAAGAAAATGGGACGCCGATGTTCGCGGATACGGGCGGATTTTCGCTGATTTGTTGAAAATATTTTTTAATTCGCCGAAAGTTAATTAAATTAATCCGCGCTCATCCGCTTGCATCGGCGAACATCGGCGTCCCATTTCTTCTTTGATTTCAACTCAATAAGCAGGTCAGCATATATTTTGTAATATAATGAAAATGCGGAAACACGCTACGCTCGTAAGTGTGCCTTTTCGCCCTTACGAGCGTAGTGGGCTTCTGCATTATATCAGATTACTTTTGCTTATCTGCTTATAACTCACCTTACGCAATTTAAGAAATTTTACCG
>JANPDZ010000293.1:0-3491 GCA_031431735.1 Acidobacteriota bacterium
CTTCTAAAATAGTTCCGCCGAAACAGGACGAATATTGAATATCACTTCCGGCGGCGTTCAATACGGCAAGAAATCCATCTGATGAATTGAAGCCGAAACCCGCACCGCAACCTTGAAATTCATTTTTTTTCGGAAAAGTTACTCCCGACCAAGTTTCGCCGACGGCATAAACTTTTCCGGTGGAATCTACGGCAACATCTAAAACACGCTCAAACTGTGTGCCGCCGTAATAAGTTACATAAACGCTGTTGCCGCTTGAATTTAATTTCGCGATGAAGGCATCGCTTTGGGTCAGATCTTTGACTGTGCTGAAAGCTCCCGGCGTGGTCGGGAAACCGTTGGTTGCTTCGCCGCCGACATAGACGTTACCGCTTGCGTCAACCGCGATTCCGTGACCAAAATCGTCATTGTTCCCCTCTAAAATCGTCGTGTAGAGAAGTTGTGAACCGGTCGGATCAATCTTCGCAACAAAAACGCCTGTTCCGTCATTTGAAGTTCGCGTGTCGCCGTGAAAATTGAGTGATGAAGTTTCGCCGACAACGTAAGCATTGCCCGCCGCGTCAGTCGCCAGATCATTGACGGAATCGAAAGCCGTGCCGCCGAGATACGTCGAATAAAGCAAAACCGGGTCAATCGTGAGCGTGTTTGATTTGTCATAATCGCCGAGCGCGAAGGCGATTTGGGATTTGAGATTTGGGATTTCGGATTGTTCGTTGATGACGTATTTTACTTCGACCTCGCGGCGCGTTCCGTTGGTGATTTGATAAGCAATCGGTTTTTGCTGAACGAGTTCGGTGTTTGCGGTCTTAACGACTAAATTGCCTTGCTCGTTAATCGAAACATCCTTTGCGCCGTCAAAATTCAGTTGAATCTGATTCGCGTCCGCGTTTGGCGCAAGCGTGAAATCGTATTCGAGTTGGTTGCTCGCATTACCATAAAAGACGGCATCAATTCCGTTGTAAAGATTTTTGTAATTGATGCGCCCGTAATTCGGCACATTTTCAAACCGCTGTTTGCCGATGTAATAATTGGTTTTTGTAATCGTTTCGGCTTCGCCTTCAATCGTCGGCTGTTGGTTTGCGCCAACAAACTGCATTTTTAAAGTATCGGATGTCGTTTTGGGTCTTTGCCCTTTGGTCTTTAGCTCTGCATTCCGCAATCCCAAATCCGCAATCCGCAATTGAAGAATGGCTTCCGTTTCAGCCAGATAAAGCGTGTAACCCGCGCCGCGCGCAATGAATTTTGCTTTCCTATCGGTTTGACCTTTGTTTTGTTCAAACAGCAGAGACATTTTGCCGTAATCCGGTTTGGTCAATTCTTTTGGGATTGTCGAAACCGTTTCGGAATTGGTTTGAACTGCTTCGGCCTGAATTTTGGGTTGCGTTGGTATAACTAACGAACAAACCAACCCTGCCAAAACAACTAATGCGCTAATAACGCGCACCTTTGAAATTTCACTTCTTTTTAACATCTTATTAATCTCCTAAAATTTTTAACTTTATTTTCGGGCAATAAATTTGCCGGTTGACACTATTTAAGCCTGTCAAGACAGTCAAAATCTTTAGGAAACTCTGAAGTTATTGTGAAAGTTTTCTGAAAAAGTTATGAAGAATTTATGAAGAAGCCTTCGGAAGTAAAAGGTAAAAGGTAAAAGGTAAAAGGTAAAAGGTAAAAGGTAAAAGGGTAAAAGGTAAAGGGTAAAAGGTAAAGCTAGATCCTAAGCTTTACCTTTTACCTTTTACCTTTTACCCTTTACCCTTTTACCCTTTTTACTTACTGCGCTCCGCCTTGGACGGGAATGTCGCCGTTTTGTCCAAACGGGAACGAGAAGAAACTTGTGAGATTGTCGCTGCTTCTGAGGACGAAATAGTTGCCGTTTGACGGCCGCCAGACCGCGATGTCGGTTTTGCCGTCTTTGTCGTAATCAGCGGCGACGGGTTTATCGCCGGTTGTGCCGAAGCTCTGGCTGATGACCGTGCCGTTTGAACTGCGGCTGACAAACCACGCGCCGCTTGACGGTCGGAAGATCGCCAGATCGGCACGCGAATCGCCGTCGAAATCGCCATCAACCGGAATGTCGCCGTTTAATCCCCAATTGTCAATGCTAATGGTGTTGCTACCCGAATTAAGCGTGAACCAAGTTCCCACACTCGGGCGAAAAACTCTGGCATCGGCAACGCCGTCGCCGTCAGCATCGCCGGAATGGAACTGAGTTGCACGCGGTTCGCCGTAGATAAAATCGTCCATCGCGACGACATCTACGCCGCCTGTGCCGTCAACATTGGTTGCTGAAAGCGGTGCGTTACCGCTTTCGATCACGACCCGCGCGATGCGTTCGCCCGCATTGAAGGAAATACCGACAAATGACAGACCGTTGTCAAGAACCGGGGAGGACGCAGCTGACAGTTGTCGGCCGTCCACTCCATAAACGCGGATCAGACTACGGCTGCCGCCGGTTGACGAATCGACATCGCAGAAAACGACGCCGAAGCCCGAAACCGTCGCCGGAATGTTCGTGCCGGGAATGACGAAATTGACTTCCATCATGTGTGCGTTGCGCATGGTAAACAAGCGCTCTGCGCTGAAGGTCGTAAAAATCGCCAAATAGCTCGCGTTCAGATTGCTGAACCGGACGGCCGTGCCCGAAGCGGTGTTCGCGCTAACGGCAAATTGATTCAATGCCGCCCCGGTTTCATCCTCAACGGCATTAAATATAACTCCTCGCGGGCTGTTGACGTTGAAAAAATCAAGCGGCAGATTGTTCGGTTCGGCAAATGCGTCTGGCACGCCGTCCCAATTGATTTCGCGTCTGCCCGACGTGAACGAACCGCCGACACCGTTGTTCGCGCCGCCTAAATCCGTGCGAAACTGGTCAACGATTGACTGAAGTGCCGCCGTATTCGCGCCCGAACCCTGCCGGACGACCTGCGCGGCTGAAACTAAATTAACCAACCCAAGCAGCGCAAAACTGCTCAACAAAAATAAACGACTAAAGTTTTTCATAATTTTTATCTCCTATAAAATTCCTGATGCTTCTTGAAACGACATTGTTTCATTAAAGCCGGAATATTCTTTTAACAAGGGAGAAAATCTGTGGGTTTTTCCGGAAATCGTCTGACAAAAAGACAGACCATTTTGCAAAAACCGATTTTCCAAAAATTCGGTTTGATAATCCCGTCCGATCATTTCAGGCATTTGTCCCGATCAGATAAATGTTTCGACCTGTGCGTTTTCAACGGCACTTCGATATTTTTTGTAGCGTTTGATCTCATATTTAACATCTCTCAGAAATTTGTCCCACGCTGATTCTTCTTCTTCTTCTTCGTGTTTGCCGCCCAAACATTGCCACAAACCTATTCCGCCGAACGCGCTTGCTCCTTTCGCGCCGCCGAATGCTGCCGCGCTCGCTATTTCTCAATCTGTCGCCCGTGTTTCTGTAAAAATCATATATCCTCAGTAGATCCAAATTTCGGATGCGCGGATGCGCGGAT
>JANPDZ010000294.1:0-3205 GCA_031431735.1 Acidobacteriota bacterium
TCAACGCTCGGCACGACCAAATCCACCGAAGAAAACCGTCCGGCAAAAGCCGACGATCCTTCGATATAATTTTAGCCGACTTAGCTCAGCTGGCGAACACTCGTTTCACATACGGAAGACCAGACATTTCAAGCCATTTCTAAAAACTTTTTAGCTTAAAGCCCTTATTTTAAGGGCTTTTTTGTTATTAAGTCTCTCAATCCATTTCGCATTATTGGGTCTTCCGTTTTAATTTCTCTCCGGCTCGTTGGCTGAATTTTCAATTGCCTTTAAGAATGATTGAGAAATTTCATGGCGGGCGAGTCGTCACTCTCGACTCTCAACTCACGACTCGGATTAACTTACAGCGTTGAGAAACTTGACTTTAACGACGCGCAAATCTTTTTCAAATTAGAGATAATTGGCGAATTGACTGAATGCTTTTGAACATTCTCAGGGAGTTCGGAAATCTGACAAAATCGTGTTTTTGATACCATACGGCAAGTTTTTCATTTCTTGCGTCCAGCATTAACGCCCGGATGCCAACCTTATTTGAAATTTCGTCCACTCTTGCCTGAACGTCCATTAACAACAAATCGCCGAATCCCTGCCTTTGAAACGCAGCGTCAATTCCGATTTGTCCGAGTAGAATAACCGGAATTCCGCGTGTGATTTTGGGTCTATCATTAGGAATTTCATCTTGTCGAACTTGCGACATAATGAGCGTGTGATAGCCGAGAATTCTTTTCGGGCTGTCGGGCAAGCCAACCAAAACCATTGTTCGGCTCAAATCACGCTCTTGATCTTGCAAGGCTTTTTCACGCAGAAATTGATTAACGCTTTCATCGTTGCAATTAAAGATTTTGCGGTTATGTTTGCGGGTCAAAGGCTCAATCAGCAAGATTATACCTCACGCCTTTGCGGATTCCGCGACGATATTTGTCGGCAATTTCTTGAGATTTTTCCGAAGGTTCAGCCGGTTCGGTTTCGCCCAAAGCGTCAAGGAAAAACCGATAATCTTCGCTTTCTAAAAGAATGTTATCGTGTTTTTCGAGAATTTCAACCGCTCTTTGATTTAGGGTTGCGATGGCAAATTCGGTCAAATCCTGTCCGATTATGCTGGCGGCTTTTGCCACTCGTGCTTTTATTTCAGAAGCAAGACGGAAATTCAGACGGCTTTGCTCACCTACAGTTTTATTTTTTACTACGGACATTTTATCTCCTTAAAGTGGCTGACTGCCACTCACAGTATTTCATAAATCTGATTCGTAATCAAATGTTTAACTCTTGCCCTTGACTGTTCCCACGGCTCTTGCAAAGTCAGAGGTTTTCCTGAAAATTATCCACAATGTTTGTTTGGCGGGCGCAAAGCACAATGGCGTTAAGTTAAGGAGAAAACGTAAAACAGACTGTTAGTCTGTTTCCTTTGCAATAATCGAAGTTTCTTTGTTTTCTGCGGTTTAGCTTGCCAACGGTGAAATAGCGGAACTCAAAGAGAGGATTTCGAGCCATTCGGGAATTTCCGTCTCGTAGCCTTGATTCGCGCCGACTAAAATTTCTGTTTCAACTTCGCTTGGACAAATAAAATCAAACGGTAATTTGCCGATAACGTCAAAGGCTTGCATTTTGGCGAAGGCAAGCAAAGGGCTTGTATTTGTAACTATTTTTTCAGTCATTAAGGGCAAAGTTGAGTTCGTTTTCAAGGTCATCTTCGCGCAAATTACTCATCGGCACATTCAGGCGTGAAAGCGAAAGGAGAAATTCGACGCGATTTTTACCTGCCAGACGCGCGGCTTGCCCCGAAGAGATTTTGCCCATTTCATAAAGTTTGGCGGCAAGCAGAAGTTTAGCTTCTTCGGAAAACTCTTTGTCGGTAACGCCTAGCGTAAACAGCAAATCGTCAGCATATTCGATGGTTAATGTGTTTTGCATAAAAAGCACCTCAACGCAAATTTTATCATAAATTTTTGCTTTTTTTACTTTTTACTTTTGCCTTCGCGCCTTGCCTCAGACCGTTCCAATTTCTGCGGGCGTTAAGCGCAAAGAGTTGATAAATTAACTCGTTAATTTTTGCTTCCAAATCTGAGAACGTGAAACATTGGCGGGCATTTCAAAACCAACTTGCCGAAGCAAATCATCGCGACTCACATAATATGAGAGTGCAAAGAACTAAAGGCTACGAGAGAGACCTCGCACGGGCAACGGCACGAAAACCGAAGCAAAGGTAACAAAACGCGGGTCCGCTCCAGCCACGAATAGCCGAGCGGCAAATGACACCGTAGATTTCCCACGAACCGCCACGAAGCACACGCAGCCCTGAGTCTCCTACGCTCATATTTGCCGAGCCGTCTGTTGGTAGATTTTGATAACTTGTGTTGTAAATATCTTGCACCCATTCCCAAACATTCCCGTGCACATCGTATAGCCCGAACGCGTTTGGCAGATAACTTCCGACTTTTACCGTTTTACCAAGAAACGGTTTCCCGATGTTGATGAGAGTATTTTGATTGAGGGGATTAAATAATGACTAAACCACAAACAAAACAGACGATAACACTCGAAACCATCATCGAAGCCTTTTCTAAATTCCCTGTGCCGGAAGCCCGTTCGTTGCTCTCTGAACACATCGGCGCAAGCCTCTGCATCAAAGGCGTGATAGAAAAGGTCATTAAACGCGACGGATTGAAGCTCTACGTCAAAACTGACGGGCAGACCTTTATGATATT
Source organism: Acidobacteriota bacterium (assembly GCA_031431735.1). Lineage (GTDB taxonomy): Bacteria > Acidobacteriota > Blastocatellia > Pyrinomonadales > Pyrinomonadaceae > JAFDVJ01. Next base: position 2,706 of record JANPDZ010000294.1, read on the forward strand.
CGCCGATTTCACCGACGTGAAGGCTTGATTTTTGGCTTTGTTTTAAAGGTAAAACCGTTAAACCCTTGCGAACCTCCGCGTCTTGCAAGTCTATTTTAATAAACGTCCACCGAACTCGGACAACGGGTCTTAAATACTCGCCAAAACTTCTGTGTACCGTATTGATATTCACAATTAACGGCTGACTGTCCTGTGACCGTTGTGACATATTTTTGCTTTCCTGTGAAATATGCCTTTGCTGTCTTTGCGTCAATCATAGACGGTGCCAGCGTCAGCCCTAAAATAATCACTGCTCCTAAAGTTTTGATGTTGTTCATAATATTTCTCCTATAATTCGTAGTTTAATCTAACGTGAATTCAAGTAATAACTCCTGATTCGCTCAAAAAAAGACCGAGTTCGGGATTAAATTTTTGAAAATGCAAACAAACGATTATTTCTGAGAAAAATTACATAAAAATCTTTGGTTTATGCAAAAAATCTTATCAAATTTTTGGTTTTT
>JANPDZ010000295.1:0-4129 GCA_031431735.1 Acidobacteriota bacterium
AAACTCGTTTCTCAAACCTGCGGTTGGTTATTATTTCGCCTCACTTCCGGTATGCGCTTGATTTATACTCACGTAGAGTCAAGGCTCCTGTTGCGTGCGGGCATCACTGCTATAAAATGCAAGTTTTCAAAAAAGGTCTGCTTTCGTCTTCAAAAAATCTTTTTCCAAGTTTTGAGTCCCGCCTTTAGGCGGCATTGTTCATTATCGGAAAATTGCCGCCTCAAGGCGGGACTTAAAACTTTAATCGTTAAACGTGTGCGGTCGCGATTGCTTCGCCCGTTTCCGGTGAATGTTCGCCGCCGTGCGTATGTTCGTGTGGACCGTGTGAAACTTCGCTGATGTAGATCATCGAAAGCAATGTGAACACGAGCGTCTGCACAAAAGCGACGAAAACCGCAAGCGGAAGCAGCGCGACCGGCAGTAAAAATTGTGTATATGGCGGAGCCAATCCCGAAATCTGCATCGAAATCTGTTCGTCGGCAAACATATTGGCGAAAAGCCGCACGCCGAGGGTGAGCGGACGAATCAAATTACTGATCAGCTCAATACCGAAAATAAGCGGCGTGATAATGAGTGCCATGATCAGCGGCAGTTTCGGTCCCGCAAAATGTTTGAAGTGATTGATAACGCCGTTTTCGTTGATGCCGACATAGTTGTAATAAACAAACGACGTGATGCCGAGCGCAAATGTCACGCTGACATTCGCCGTCGGCGACATAAAGAGCGGGAAAAGTCCCATCAAATTGGAAATCAAAACCAAGACGGCAAACGTCGCAACGATCGGAAAATATTTGAAACCATGTTCGCCGATCACATTGACAACCAAATCTTTGATCGCCATAAATCCGGCTTCCAAAGTTAATTGTCCGGGTTGCGGGTCTTCTTCTGAAAGTTTGCCTTTGAAGATCGAGATCACGATCACCGTTAAGATACACGCGATCACAAACATTATCGTGTACCACGGAATCGCGTTTTCCGGCGTGTATTGTCCAAAAACGGCTTCGGCGTTTGTTCCGAATTTTCCAAGAAAACTATCCCAAAGCGGCTTTGTGTAAGCCATCTCAAAACGATGAACAGGCTCACCTAAATACCTATTAATAAACTCGACAATCAACGGCGTATGATGTCCGCCTTCTGCTAATAAAAACATTCTTAAATTTCATTGTTATAAAAAAAGCTCTGTAATATTCGTATAAATCCTTCGATCGTCAGCGCAAATGCAAAGCTCGCCAAACCGAACAGGACGGCGATGATCGGCACAATATGCGTCAAATAAATGATCGCCAGAATCAAAGCGAAAACCAGGTAGCGAAAGATATAACTCGCGCCCATAAACATCGGTTTTTCGCCTTCGTCCGCTATTTTTTCAAAAATTCTTTTGAGCGATTTTCCGAGCCAATAAAAATTAATCAACGATAAAACGCCGCCGATCAGCACTCCGAAACCGTAATTTGCCGATATAAAAACAGAACTCAAACCGGCGCCCAAAACACTTGAAGCCGCCATCAGAATTACAATTCGTTTGTGCGAAAGCGATTGAACATTTCGTTCTTCGATGACCGGTTCAGAATCTTCGCTCATTACGAAACAATGATTTTACAAAGGAAACGTCGAAATTTCAAACGGGAACCCGATTTTGTGCATTTTTTCTCAAATCAATCTCTATTTTCACCTAAATTATCCGCGACCTGTTTTTTAAATTGCCCGCGAATAAACGCGAATTAGCGCGAAAAAAGATCAAAAAGATTTTTATTCGCGTCTTTTCGCCTTCGCGGGCAAAACATTCATTATTTCTTAAAGATTTGCGAAGTAATCCGGAAAAACTGGACAAACCCGATGATCGCGCCTAAGGTTATTCCGCCGACAATGCCCCACGGCGAACTTCCCAAAAGCAAATCGGCAAACCAACCGATCAAGAGCATAAAAACAACCGAGACGAAAAGTATGATCGCCGCCGAATAAGCTAAACCGCTCTGACGAATTGTTTCGCCGGGCGATTCGGGTTTGTATTCGCTCTGAAATATCGTCGGGGTCGAATCATAGTTCGTTTTTTCATCATCAGATTGAGTGAAATTTGACAGATCGGCTGCAAAAACTTCAGGCGATTCCGTGTTTTCAAATTCTTCGATCGAAGTTTCAATGTCAGGTTTCGGATTCGGTTCGATGATCTCAAATGATGGTTCGGGATTCGGTTCTAAATTCTCAATTAATGGTTCTTGTTTTGGTTCTAAATTCTCAAATAGTGGTTCGGGATTTTGTTCTAATACCTCATTGACCTGCGCGGTCTCATCAGCAGATTCAAGCGGTGCCGAAAAATATTTCGAGTCTTCGGGAAGTTCGAAAATCTGATTGGGTTTAAAATCTTCCGACGTTTCTTGAGTCGTCAAAGACGCGGGAAACTTCTCGGTTTCAAGTAGATTGACGACAGTTTTTTTGGCTCTGCGTTTTTTTTCGGGTGGCATTTCTTCGTCTGCCTTGAGCAAGTTTTTTATCATTTTATCTTCTATTTCGCCTTTGATGTGCCGAACAATATTGATAACAGTTTGTCCTGAATTTCGGGATTCGACACCAATTTACTATGACCTACACATTGATAAAGCTCGGAAGTAACGGGCAACATTCTTTTATTTCCAACCGTTTGCGCTTTCAGCGAACGCTGTGTGACAACGCTGTCGCCCATCGCAAAAAGCAATGATTTCAATTCTTCTCCAGTAACCTTTGTGCCGTCCTTGCGCTTAAAGGAATCGGCTTTAAATTGCACTTTCCAAGTATTTTTTTTCTCGTCACGCAAAAGCAATACAGCGTTTTGTGTTTCTTTGCAATCGGCTCCCATCAAATAAATCGAAACGGGCAGTTTGTCGCGCGTATTCGCGTCCAATGCAGATTGAAAACGCTTCGCCCGACCCAGAACGGCTTGAAAATACGCTTTTGCATTGCGCTGTTCGTTCGCGCTTAATTTTTTCTTAAAATCTTTATCCTGCCAGACCGTCCAGCCGTATTTTTCCCACACGTTGACGTCGTAAAGATCAATCGCCAGCGGTTTCAGATTCTCGTCATAAGCCATAAAAGTGCCGTCGTGCGGCAATAATTGATAGATTGCCGGAATCGTGAAAACATCAAATCGGTCGATGTTTCTGATAAATGGCAAATTTAGTCCGCCGCCAATGTAAGAAAGTCCGCTGAGAAGCGCCTTAAGCGACAAGATCGAACCTTCGTTAGGAGTTCCGAGCAAAAAGATCTTGTCAAAATTGCGTGCGCCTGACCAGGTCGGTTTCAATTTTCCGTTCGATAGATCGGCGTCGCCGTACATCGCCGCGTAACGTGCGATCAATCCGCCCATCGAATGCGCGATAACATTGAACTTTAGATTCCGCTTGCCGAGTTGACGCTTCAAGGTTGCGATCTTTTGCATCAAAAGCCGCGCATTTTCGACATTATCGCGCCGCCAATCATATGGGAAAACGTAAAAACTGTCCTGATAATCGCCTTTTTTCGGGTTTGTCCAGCTTGCTTCCCGATAACCGCCGCGTGTTGTCAGTGCTTCAATCAACCGTTCATAAATTTCGGCTTCGGGTAAGAATTTTACCAACTTAACTGTTCTAATAATATTGCCGGCGACCAGATCGTCGCGGTTTTGCTCCAGATTCGCCGAAATCGGCAACCGAATATCATCATCTTTTGCCCTTTGCGTTTTGATCCAAACAAGCTCATCCGTTTTGCTGTTGATAAGCTCCGAACCTGTGATGCCCGGAATGATGATCAAAGGATTTTTCCCCTTTGGCGCAACCTCAGTAATTTGAGTATCCTGGGCGTGAGCAATTGATGCGAGAACAAAAAATACCGGTAAAATCAAAATGGCGAAAAATCTTCGCGGAAATTTTTTGAGCATAAAATCCCTTGCTAAAATAATGTTAGTCAACTAAATTTAGCACTTTCGGCAAAATGAAAGCAATTCCTTATTTTTTCTGATTGTAATGCCTCAGTAAAAAGTTAAGAATTCATATTTCAACTAAGCAGATAAGCAAAAGTAATCTGATATAATGCAGAAGCCCACACGAAGTAAGGGCGAAAAGGCACACTTACGAGCGTAGCGTGTTTCCGCATTTTCATTATATTACAAAATATATGC
>JANPDZ010000296.1:0-1710 GCA_031431735.1 Acidobacteriota bacterium
ATCAGCCTCGTGTTTTTGGAAAGAGGAAAATCTGGATGGGTTGATATTTCTGCGCTGTGCCTTGCTTTCAGGCAGATGGAAGTTTGTCATGCAAACAATTACAAATTTCTAAATGAGGGGGGACAAATGGGAATTGCACCCAGATGCAAGAGTGTTTGGTTTAGAAAGATACAGAATCGGCATAACTTGCATAATGACTTCGATAAATGACGCATTTCATTTTTTTTATTCCAATAAATGATGGGTAAAGCACTAGAATCGAAGGGCTAAACCCTAGTCTAAGGTGTCATTTTATCAGTATGAACGATTTGCCATTTGAAACTTATTTGGCTACGTTTCGGGCAAATTTGTTCGTACTTATTTTGTTAGAAATTAAATTAATTAAAGGAGACTTTGCGTTATTTTTCCCAACCGACAAGTTTGAGAAAGATCTATGCAATCGAATATTTATGAAGAAATCATTGAAAATAAAGAATTTATTAATGATGGCAATCCTGGTGAGTAACATTTTTGGTCAAGTCGTGACGACACCAAGACCTGTCAGTCCGGCGGCTGAGCTAAAACAGACGATCGGACTTTCGCAAGTTACGGTTAATTATTCAAGACCGCGTTTGACGCTCAACGGCGTTGACCGAACGGGGAAAATTTGGGGAACGCAAGTGCCGTACAGATTAACAAATTTGGGATTTGGGACAGCAACCAAAGCTCCGTGGCGTGCCGGAGCAAACGAAAATACGGTTATTACTTTTAGCGATGATGTAAAAATCGACGGAAAACCTCTTCCGGCAGGAAAATACGGTTTTCATATTATTGTCTATGAAGGCAATAAAGCGACGCTCATCTTTTCCAAAACTTATACTTCGTGGGGCAGCTTTTATTACGATGAAAGCGAAGATGCTTTGCGGGTTGACATTATCACCAGAGAAATCCCGAAGACTGAAATTCTGACTTATGACGTCACCGAAATGGGAACAGATTTTGGCGTTTTGGCATTATCGTGGGATAAAAAACAATTCGCTTTTAAGCTTGAATTTGATGTCCCAAAAATAGTCTTGCAAAACTTCAGAAATGAGCTGAGATCAACGGCAAGCTTTACCTGGCAGGGTTTTGAAAGTGCGGCGGCTTATTGTCTGCAAAATCAAATTAACTATGAAGAGGCGATCAAATGGATTGATGCTTCGATCAGACTTAGCGGAAATTTCAAAAATCTCTCAACAAAAGCGCAATTATTAACGGCATCAGGTAAAAAAGCCGAAGGCGATAAGATACTTGACGATGCGGTTGCGGTTGCCAATCAAGCTGAAATTAACAATTTAGGTTATCAATTGCTTGGTCAAAACAATTATCCGTTAGCCATCAAGTATTTTATCCTCAACACGCAAAAATATCCGACCGATGCCAATACTTTCGATAGTCTCGGCGAGGCTTACAAGGTGGCGGGAGATAAGGAAAACGCGATCAAAAATCTTAAGAAAGCCTTGACCTTAAATCCTCTGCCGGCGGTTAAAGCAAACTCCGAAAAGCTGTTGAAAGAATTGGGAGCTTTATAGATTTTATTGAATCAATAGTAAATTTAGACTTTTGACGAAAAGGCTCTTTGAAAAGCAGAACCACAAGGTTTAAACTTTTGTTATTGTGACTAAAAAAAACTCTCGCCGAGCAGTTCTGCGAGGATATTTTAACTTTGAATCTGTCGAATCGGCAAGCGGT
>JANPDZ010000297.1:0-5015 GCA_031431735.1 Acidobacteriota bacterium
CATCGGCGGATAAACATTCTGATCCGAGCCGGTAACGCGATGCCCCCGCGCCTGCAGCATTCCCGCCAGCGAAGCCATCGCCGTCCCGCAAATTCCGATTAAGTGATAGTGCATACAAAGAATTTCAAATTTCAGATTTCAGATTTCAAATTTCAGATTTCAAATTTCAGATTTCAGATTTCAGATTTCAGATTTCAGATTTCAGATTTCAGATTTCAAATTTCAGATTTTCTATATTCGCTCAAAAACAATTTGCCTTCCTGTTCAATCAAACCTAATTTCACGCGGTCGAGCCAGCCGATTCTGCCTAAAACATTGCGGTCGAAATAATCTTCTTCGGCGAAATAGACGGTTGAAACGGTTTCTATGCCGAGAACTGTGAGCGTTAATTCGTGTCCGAAGGCGCGGAAACTGCCGGTTGCGGTACCGAGTTCGGTCGGAATTCCGTTTTCAATTTCTATTCCTAAAAATTCGCCGTGTAAGCGTCTGAAGACGCAAAAGGTCGAGCCTGTATCAATTTTGGCGGTAAGTTCTTCAGTCAAACCGCCGTATTCGAGTTTGACTTTGAGCGGAATGCCGATTTCTCGTAAATCGTAAAAATGGACAATATCAAATTCGACGATTTCCGTCATTTACCAACCTCCCCACGGCAGTTCTTTAGCTTTTACTCTTTCCATAAAAGGCGTTTCGATGCCTTTTGCTTTTGCTTCTTCATAAACTTTTTTGCCGTCGAAGCCGTGTGAAATAAGTTTATTACCGTCCAGACAAACCCATTGCCCGTCGTATTTTTCCTTATGTTCTTCGATCCATTGCAAAGCGTGGCGGAATTTTTCACTTTTTTGTTCAATCTCGCGCTTTTTGGTTTCTTTTTCGGATAATTCGCGCTGTTTTTCTTCCTCCGCCCAATCAAAAAATTTTTCGCGTTCGGGTGGCGGAAGTTGTTGGATAATTTCAATTGCTTGTTCAATTGTTGGAGTCATAATTCACCTCAAAAACCATTTTCGTTCAAAAATGTATCATCTGCAACATTCCTGCCAACGAAGTCATTGCCGTCCCGCAAATTCCGATTAAATGATAGTGAGTGAATGGACAAAATAAATTTGTAAAAGTCGGAGCGCGGGCAGCTTGCCCGTATCGCGCCACTAAATCGAAGCGAGAACAGGCGCGAAACGCCTCGTTTTCTCGAAACTTGACTATATGCAAAGGTTTTCCGTTCTTGCTTCGCTCGAACGGTGCGGGCAAGCTGCCCGCGCTCCAATCTTATCCCGAACTGACGTTAATTTTTAATTCGAGAGGCTGACGATTGCCAACCTTCGGATTTGATTCTAGCAAAATGGCGTTCAACAATCATTCATTTTGAACGACCGTTGTTTTATTTTTATGTCATTTTGACTTGGCTGCCTCAGCGATAATTATATCTGAATGCGCTAAGTCTATATTTTACAACGTTTAGTTTTATGGCACGCGGCGTGTTATGGAAATATCCGACAGAGATGTATTTTCAGGCATCTTTGTGAAAATAATTTTGGTACCAAAATATGAAAAACAAAATAGAGAAAATAATTCGAAGCAGTTTAATTGTGGGCAGTCTGATGCTACTCATAATTTCAGCGTCTCACTCGATCAGCGCCGACGCAAAACTGAAAAAGAGCGAAAAGCCGACCAAGAACATGGCACAGGTTCGCAGCACGGACGTTATTGATGGCACTATTCGACCGACTGCTGGCTGGACGAACGGCTTAACTACCGGATTGGCGGCGGCAATTCTATCTGCGCCAACATTGGCGCGGCAACGACTAAATAGATGAGCAGTGAACCATTGAAAAGGAGCAAAAATCATGTCATTAGAACAGATGATGCAGACCGTAATGGAAGATACCGCTTATCTTCCGCAACCCGACCTAACGCTGGCCGTTAGCGAACTCAGGGATGCGAAAATCAACGAAGTGCTTGCATTTCTTTTGGAACGCCCGATTCACACGGTCATTATGATGGGAATGATCCGCGACAACGGATTAACAAGCGAACATAACCGAGGCATTTTCTACGGATGCCGCAACTCAGAAGGAAGATTAGAGGGCGTTGCCTTGATCGGTCACGCCACTCTGATCGAAACCCGCACTCGCGGTGCGATTCGTGAACTCGCGCTGGTTGCTCAAATCCATAATAATCTGCATATGTTTATGGCGGAGCAGGAAAAGGCGGAAAGCTTCTGGAACATTTATGCGGACGACGGACAGCCGATGCGTCTTGCCTGCCGCGAATTGCTCTTTGAACTTAAAGAAGCTTTGGAAGGACACGGCAGCGTCGAAGGTTTGCGCCCGGCAACGCTTGATGACCTTCATCTGGTCGCTCCGGTTCACGCGGCAATGGCGGAAGAAGAAAGCGGGATCAATCCGCTCGAAACCGACCGCGAAGGTTTTTTAGCCAGATGCAGCCGGCGAATTAACCAAAATCGCGTCTGGGTCGTGGTGAAAGACGATGAGCTTATTTTCAAGGCGGACATTCAAGCCGAAACTCCCGAACTGATCTATCTTGAAGGTGTTTATGTTTGCCCGCCGAGGCGCGGAAGCGGATTCGGCAGACGCTGTTTCACAAAATTATGCAGCTTATTACTTGAAAAAACACATTCGATCTGTGTATTGGCAAATGAAGAAAACGAAAAGGCGCACGCTTTTTACCGAATGTGCGGCTTCCGATGCGTCAGCCACTATGACACTATCTTTTTGAAAAAAGAATCGATTCATTAGGTTGTTTGAAGATTTTGATTTTCAACTTGTCCAAAATATCTCGATATTCTAAACAAAAGGCGATGTAGTTTCATTTTCTCTTCAAATCATCCAACTGAAAAAGTTGAAAAAAAAGAACGCTTCATTTTGTTGAAGCGTTCTTTTTTTGTGGCAGCAAAGCCAATCGAAACTTTTCAGTCTTTTCCCGAAAATTATCGGCAACACGGATTCAATCGAGCATTTCTTTACAAATCACTCTGTATAAACGAAAATCAACATTCAGTATCTTAAAATCAAACAACAAAAAGGAGCAAATGAATGAAAGTTTCACGGCGTGATTTTGCAAAAATTATCGGAACTGCCGCAATTGGCGCGTCAACAATTCCGGCATTAGGCGCAGATCAAACGAGCAATGAAGAGGCAATTGTCCAACAAAATACTGCGGGAAAATTTCCGAAAGGATTTTTGTGGGGAAGCGCGACGGCATCATATCAGGTTGAGGGCGCGTTCAATGAAGACGGCCGTAGCCCGTCAATTTGGGACACTTTTTCAAAAACACCGGGCAAGACGGTTGACGGCGCAACCGGCGATGTTTCGACCGATCATTATCATCGCTACAAGGCAGATATCGCTTTGATGAAAGCTCTCGGCGTGAAAACTTACCGCTTTTCGATCGCGTGGTCGCGGGTTTTTCCTGACGGCAACGGAAAACCGAATCCGAAAGGACTGGATTTTTATAATCGCCTTGTAGATGAATTGTTAAAAAACGACATTCGGCCGTTTGCGACGCTTTATCATTGGGATCTGCCGCAGATTCTGCAGGACAAATACGGCGGCTGGGAATCGCGCGAAACGTCGAAAGCCTTTGGTGAATATGCGGGTTATACGGCCGAAAAGTTATCGGATCGCGTCAAGCATTTTTTCACGATCAATGAATTTGGTGCGTTTGTCGAACTTGGTTATCGAATCGGGGTTCACGCGCCGGGACTGAAACTGCCGCCTGCTCGTTTTAATCAAACGCGGCATCATTGCGTACTCGGTCACGGTTTGGCAGTGCAGGCGATTCGCGCCAATGCCAAACCGGGAACCCGCGTCGGACTTGCCGAAAATATGACGGTCTGCGTTCCGGTCATCGAAACACCGGAACATATCGAAGCCGCCACCAAAGCGACACGCGAAATAAACGCGCCATATATGACCGTCATTCAGGAAGGCAAATACACCGATTTGTATCTTGCCGCCGCGAAAGGCGATGCGCCCAAATTTACGCCGGAAGATTTGAAGATAATTTCAAGTCCGCTCGATTTTGTCGGAATCAATATTTACACGCCGCAATATGTCCGGGCAGACGGTTCGAAGCAAGGATTTGCGGTCGTGCCGCATCCGGCATCGTTCCCGCATATGATTTCGCCGTGGCTTTTCGTCGGTCCCGAAGCGCTTTACTGGGGACCGCGCCACGTCAACAAGATCTGGGGCGCGAAAGAGATCTATATCACCGAAAACGGCTGTTCATCGTCCGATATTCCGGCGGCGGACGGGAAAGTTTATGATACCGATCGCGTCATGTATCTGCGAAATTATCTGACGCAATTGCAGCGCGCCGTGAGCGAAGGCATTCCCGTCAAAGGATATTTTCTGTGGAGCTTGATGGATAATTTTGAATGGGCCGACGGTTACAGCAACAGATTCGGTCTGCATTATGTAGATTACAAAACGCAGAAAAGAACGCCTAAATTAAGCGCGGATTTTTACAAAGAAGTAATTGCGCGAAACGGGCTTGCTTGATAGACCGTATTGGAAATAAAACAAATTTCCAATCGCCGAAGGTGACAAATTTAATAGCGGCGGGTCAAGCGATGAGCGACACCCGCCGAAATTGATCGAAAAGATGTGCGCGACGCGGAAGGTGTCGCATATCCGCCAAATGAATGCGACGCTTTCAGCATCGGAATATTTGCTTGGCTGACGGCGGGTGTCAATCGCTCAGGCTCATTTTACCCGCCGCTATTAAATTAGTCGCTTTCAGCGACGGGAATCTGAATATTTCTATCCAAATTGTTATTTTCAATAATGTCTAATAAATTGAAAGGAAAAATATCGAAAAGCATAATTTCCGGTTATTTAACCAATTTCGCAAACGGCAATCGGCGAACGGTTTTGTAGATTATTACATCGGTCTTAAAGTCTTGATCTTTCGGTTTACTGACGGGCTTTTTGCTGCGTAAATCGCGATAACGAGTTGTTTGCCGAATGAGCGTTCCTTTTTCGTTGAAATAAAGATCGCGC
>JANPDZ010000298.1:0-14522 GCA_031431735.1 Acidobacteriota bacterium
AAGAAAATCAGACGCTGATTTCACGGATTGAACAGATTTACGCTGAACCGATTTAAAATAATCTGTGCAAATCAGTGAAATCAGCGTTTTTCAGCATCTAATTTCTTACTTTTTATCCAATAAACTTTTTATAAGAAAACCATGTAATTGTTTAGGTCTTTGGTTTTTGGTTTTTGAAAGAAATTGCCGATTGATAATGAATTTCTCACCAATCCGCTTATTTTTCAGTGTCTCGATTGAAAATCAAAGGGTTGACATTAAATAAAACCAAAAACCAAAGTCCAAAAGCCAAAGACCTAATCAGCTACAATTTTTTAATTATCTGGTGTTTTTGTCTTCGTTCAGAGTTCAAACTTTAGTTTGAAAAACCGCTGCGCGTGCGCCTCGCGGTTTAGCCGCCTAAAGGCAGGACTCAGAACTTTTACCAAAACCTGGAAAACTTAAAACTTGCTCTACTTAGTTTGTTGTCTCAGTCATTAAAACGGCGATTCTTCATCGTCAAAAACGATCCGGCGTTTGATTTTTGGTTCGCGTGATTCGCTTAAATCGTCCGGTTTTATTTCTTGAAGCATGGCATTGCCGTTCTCGTCTTTGAGCAAGATCTCGATGCGGCGTTCCGCCTTGTTTAATCTTTCCTGACATTCCCGCGAAATTCGTACGCCGTCTTCAAAAAGTTTGAGGCTTTCTTCTAAAGACAGATCGCCGTCTTCGAGTTTGCGAACGATTTTTTCAAGTTCGCCGAGCGAGGATTCAAATGTTTGATTTTTTGAACTCATAAAATTTTAACTAAGTAGTCTCAGTAGATCCAAATTTGTAAAAAAGCCTTTGCCAATCACAGCCTAAATTCACTTGACGATTCTCGTAATTCCGTTTGAAACCCTTGGAATAATGGATAATTGATAATTGATAATTGATAAATATGCTTGACGGACAACCGAATTTATCCATTACCAATTATCCATTATCCAATACGCGCAGCAGTTTCTTTCGATAATTGTCTGAATTTTGGATCTACTGAGTCTGTAAAATAAGTTTTTTAATATAAACGCAGAGAGCGCAGAGTTTTTACTAATACTTGAATTTACAAGATGATTGTTAAATATCTCCTCTGCGTCCTCTGCGCTCTCGGCGTTAAAAAATATCAGAAAATTTATTTTACAGAGTACTTATTTACCGAAAAGATCATCAAGTTTTTTCTTTATATCTTCCATTTTCGGCTTGTCCTTATCCGGCACATTGATTTTTTCATTGACCTTTTTTAAGACGTCCTTGTTCGACATATCAATCATTTCCTGACCGATCGTTGCGGCAATCCGATCGGCGAGGGCATCGTCTTTGATACCGACGACGCGCCAAATATCGCCGACACGCTTCATTGAAACTTCAAATGTATTGCCCGTTACGTTGCTCGTCACAACGGCCGTCTCTGCCTGTGTCTTAAAGTCCAGAAAATATCCGGCACCGATCGCGATCATCCAGTACGGAACGTTCGGAAACTTATCTGCTTTTTCCTTGATGATACGCGGAACTTCTTCCCTGGCACGTTGTTTAATTGCGGGCATCAAAGCCGCTGAAACGTCTTTGACTTTGGCGAGTTTTTCAATCGGAAGATTTTTCCCGTATCTTTCCTTCGCTTTATCAATGATCTGCGGCATAAAACTCTCGACAACGGCATCGATATCAACCAATTCATCAATCGCTTTTTGGTCGCCGCGCCGCGCCGCATCAACCAGCAGCGCAAGCGAATATTGCGGCTTGGTTTTCAAACCTTGCCAGTAAAAACTACCGACCACCACGCCAACCAGCAAAAGCACGGCGAGCACGATTCCCGAAATCAGAAGAATCCGACCGCAACCGCCGCGTTTTTTCGGTCTATTACCAACATTTGTTTCTTCCGCTTTTTGAGAAACATTTGTTACTCCGGCTTTTTTAGACGTGTTCGTCTCATCGGCTTTTTTACCAACAACCGTCTGCTGTTCCTCGTCCTTTTCAGGTTCGCCTAAGTTGACCACAAATTGCGACATCAATCTTTCTCCGTTTCAATAATTTTGGCTTTTATTTTGCCATCTGACAGACGAATTTGCACGCGTCCATCAGGTTTAATTTGACTAATTGAGCTAATAATTTTGCCGTTTTCAGTTTCCGTGATCGAATAACCGCGTTTCAAGACCGAGAGCGGCGAAAGCGCGTCGAGCGAGGCCATTTCGATTTTTAACGCCTCGTCTTTCGCGTCAATCATTTTTTTTACCGCCGAATTTTGTCTTTCGTACAAAATTGCCAGACGAGTTTTTTTATTGTTTAGTTTCGAGGCAAGTTTGATCGGCGAAAGCCTCGAAGTTACTGTTTCAAGACGATTTTCCAACGCGCTTAACTTTTCTTTCAAGGCATTTTGAATTTGTTCGCTGAGATCTTCGGTTTCGTAGCGCCAATCTTTGATCTTTTGCGGAAATTGCGTAAACACCGGCGAAAGCGCGAGTTCCTGCAAATCCGAACGGATGCGAAGAAGTTTATAATCAATCAGTTGAAACAAATCCTGCTTTCTCTGCGCAACAAACGCTTCGATCTGATCTTCCGATTGCGCAACGATTTCGGCAGCGGCAGAAGGTGTCGGAGCGCGCCGGTCGGCGACAAAATCAGCGATCGTAAAATCAATTTCGTGTCCGACCGCCGAAATTATGGGAATCTCGGAAGCGCGAATCGAGCGCGCCAAACGTTCTTCATTAAACGCCCACAGATCTTCCGCCGAACCGCCGCCACGCCCGACGATCAAAACGTCAATCCGTTCTTTTTCCGGCGCGGTTTTGTTAAATTCGTTCGCCAAAAGTATCGCCTGCCGGATCTCTTCGCTCGCCATTTCGCCCTGCACACGCGTCGGGATCAAAACGATGCTGACCGATTTTGTGCGGCGCGACAACACATTCAAAATATCGTGAAAAGCCGCGCCATTCGGACTCGTCACAACACCAACGCGGCGCGGAAAAAACGGCAAAGGACGTTTCAAATCTTCATCAAAAAGCCTTTCTTTGCCAAGTTTTAATTTGATTTGCTCAAACGCGACCTTGAGTGCGCCTTCGCCGATTGGTTCGAGTGATTCGACCAGAATCTGATACTCGCCCTTTGGTTCATAAACGCTCAATTTTCCGCGCACGCGAACCTGCAAACCATCAAACGGCTGAAACCGGATGCGCCAATTAGAACCTCGATAACAAGCCGCTTTGAGATGCGAATCGCCGTCGGAGAGCGTGAAATACCAATGCCCTGAATTTGCCGCCACAAAATTGACGATCTCGCCCTCAACCCAAACGGACGCAAACGCCTTTTCAATCGCGCTTTTGACCTCAGAATTGACTTCCGAAACGCTCAGCGGTCGGCGTTCCTGCTCATCAAAAAGAGATTGTAAAAGTGAAGATTTCATCAGGCTTTCGATTATAACATCTTAAGCAGGTGAGCATAAGTATCAAGTATTTTGCTTCGTTCAGAGTCCACGCTTCAGCGTGTTCCCGCCAGCGAAGCGCGGCGGGATGCAAACTAAAGTTTGGACTCTGAACGAAGACAAAAACACCAGATAATTTAAAAATTGCTCTACTTATTTTGGAAGAAGAAGCTATCAATTAACCATCAGAAATTCATTGCTTTTCACGACAATATGACTATAATAGTCATTAGAGAGGCAATCGTAAAATGCAAACTGTCAATATCGCTGAACTAAAAAGTAACCTGAGCGCATTCTTAGAGCAAGTTCGCAATGGAGAAGAACTCATTGTCAAAGACCGTAATCGCCCGATTGCGCGTCTGATGCCGCTGGCGGCTGGTCAAGATTTGGACGCGGAAGAAGAAGCGTTGGTCGGAGCGGGTTTGATGCGTCTGCCATTGGAAACAAAATCCGATGATTTTCTCGATCTGCCGGCGCCTGAAGTTTCCCCGGAAATCATTAGAGAACTGATAAGGTCTGAGCGTGATGAAGACTAATGCGGCTTTTTGGGATACGAGCGCAATTGTTCCGCTTTGCGTCCAACAAGATACAAGCCAGGATTTTCGCTCACTCTGGCGAAAAACAAGCCGCGTTATTGTGTGGTGGGGAACAACAATCGAAGTCAGAAGCGCTGTCAGTCGGCTCTATCAGCAGAAATTTATTGATGCGAAAGGATTACAATATGCGCTTGCCCGGTTTGACGTAATGCGGCGGAAATGGGCAGAAATTGTGCCTTCTGAAAAGATGCGCGAGATAGCGGAAATGCTACCCGATGCTTACGGTTTGCGAGCTTTGGATTCCTGTCAATTGGCGGCGGCTTTGGTCTGGTGCAATGAAAAACCAAACGGACGGCTTTTTGTCTGCGATGATCCAAAACTATCAGAAGCGGCGCGCAAATCGGGCTTTTCCGTTGAACCTTAAAGTGCCGCACTCTAAGTAATCCCTATTTGAAACCAAGTAATCGGACGCAAAACGCCATTCCAATTCGCCTTTAACCTTTTCGTTTAGCTCCGAAACAGACAGTGGACGGCGTTCTTGTTCATCGAAAAGAGATTGTAAAAGTGAAGATTTCATTTTCTTTTCTCAAAATCTATTTCTGCTCTTTTATTAAAACGACTTATTCCAAAGCGGCAAGCATCCTTTCAATTCAAAATATTTCTGCAACAAAACTCCTTCTACATATTTGGGTAAGTGTTTTGAATGTTCGTCGTATGTAACAAACCAATAAATCTCGAAACTTTCTACATCATTCATAAGAAACTGGTTTGTGAAATAATTCTGTCGGCGCATTCCGTCTTGTTTCCCATTTACTAATCTTCCCCACAATAGCTGATCTTGGAATTCTCCATTCTGCTTCATTGTGCCTGATGCTCCAATGTAAACCAACTCCTTTTCACCTTTCCATAACTTGAGTATGCAATACACTCCCGGCTTATCAGGCGCCTTACATTCTCGCCTTAAACTTTGGTCTTCAGCCAAAAAGAAGTGTCCGTTGTTTTCGTATTTACTTAGTTCGTCAAGCAATGATTCCATTAGGCTTTCGATTATAACATCTTAACATTTCGCATAAAAATAAGAATCTTTCTTATTTTTTGACAATAACTATTATTTTTATCATAATTTAATTGAGTTAGGAGAAAACACAATGGCAACAATGACAATTTCTTTACCTGAGCCGATGCGCGAATTTGTTGAATCGGAAGTCGCCGTCGGTAATTACGGCTCGGCAAGCGAGCTATTTCGTGAACTCGTCCGTGAACGCCAAAAACGCAAAGCCCAAGAACGATTGGAAACCTTACTGCTTGAAGGCTTGGAAAGCGGTCAACCAATCGAAGTAACGCAGGAATATCTCAATGCACGGCGACAAGCCTTGCGTGAAAAACTTGAAAGAGAAAAAACCGACAAATGAAACTTGCCTTATTTTTATTGCCTCGCGCCGAATCGGACATAGATTCTCACTGTGCATTTTTCGCTAAAAAGAGCATTGAAGAAGCCTTGAAATTTGACCAAGCGGTTTTTGAGTCATTTGCGCGTTTATGCGAGATGCCACTAATCGGAACGGAACGCGATTACAAAAATCCTAAACTTTTCGGCATCCGTCTCTGGTTTGTTAAAGGCTTTGAAAAATACCTTATTTTTTACCGCGTTTTTGGCAATTACATCGAGATTATCCGCGTTCTGCACTCCGCGCAAGACATAGATTCCATTTTGGAAGCAGAATCAATCAACTAATCAAATTATTTCGCCGTTTCCGCGTGTTCCAAAATTATCGTGAATTTATTTTCCCGCGCTTCCCCGAAGAGTTTTTTGAAAAATTCTTTTTCCTTCAAAGCAAATGTGTTGTCCAAAAAAAATATCTCAATTGATTCGTCAGTCACATCGAAATTAAATTAGAGATTATTTGAAATAACTATCCACGAAGTTTCACGAAGGAAACACGAAGATTTTTTTCTTTTTTTGAAATATTTATCGCCCCTTGTCGGTTCAGTTTTAATCAATCGGCAACTTTTTTCTTTCCTTCGTGAAATGTTCGTGAAACTTCGTGGATTATTTCTTTATTTCAAATAATGTCTATTGTATTGAAAGAAAAGCGGATTTTTTATTTTTTTACTTCCGAAACAATATTCGGAACCTCGACGACCGAGCCGAGTTTGACGAAGGCGTTGTCACGCCTGACTTTGACTTTCAGACGCGGCGAAGCGGTTGTTTTTTCGCTCGTTTCGACCAGATCGGATCTGAATGTGACGGAATAAGCCGTCCGAAGCTGGCGCACGATGTCGTCGTAGGCTTTTTGGATCTGGTTGAGCTGCGTGATCGGATAATAAACGCCGCCGGAAATCTGCGCAAGGCGTTCGCCTTCGCCCTCGGCTTTGGTCGTTAAACCCATATATTTGGCGCGCAACGGGTCAACATTCGCGTTCAGATCGGCGTTTGAAGCGGCGATCAGCGTCGAGGGAACATAGAGCGGATAAACAAGCGCGCCGCTTTCCTGAATCGAGCCAAGCAGCGCGTCAAACGACAAAAAGGAATGATTATCGTCGCCGTCCGTCAAAACGACGATCGCGGTACGGTCGCCGCGAAGTGGTCGCAGAGTTTCCGCCAGAGTGTAAGCAAGCGAGTCGTAATAAGCCGTTCCGCCGCCCGCGTCAAAGGTATCGAGACTTTCGGAAAGTTTGCCTTTATCGGTCGTAAAAGTCGCGATTTGTTTGACATCTTCGTTGAAAATTATGATCGCGATCTGATCGTTGCGGTCGGCGGTTTCAACAAAAGCGCGGGCAGCTTTACGGATAAAATCAACGTAATTTTCGATGCTTCCCGAAACGTCCAGAAGCAAAACCAAATTAAACGGCGCAGTCGTCGGGACAACCGATAAGATCTCGCGTTCTGCGCCGCGTTCCATGACCTGAAAATCTTCTTTTTTCAAGTCGGAAATGGCGCGATTATTGATGTCCGTGACTCTCACCAAAACCTTTTTGACGTTTGAATTGACGCCCGTTTGATTGATTTTCGCCGTAGTGAGAAGAGGCTCTTTTTTGAACGGCGGCAAGGTCGCGGCATAATCGCCGAAATATTTCGGGCTGGCGCGGCGAATGGCTTCCATCAAGAGCGAATCGCCGCTCCGGATGATCGCTTTGGCGGCTTTCGTGAGCGGTCTTTCGCGCAGATCCGACGGAACTTCGTTGGGATTGACATTGAGCAAGACGATGCCGCGTGCGGTCGAAAAATTCAGTAAAACTGAGGTGGAAATTGGGGGTTTGGTTTTTGGTTTTTGGTTTTTGGTTTTTGGTTTATCGGTTGTTGAATCTTCTGTTTCGATTTTTGGTTCTTCGCTGTTATCTGAGGTTTCTTCGGTTTCAGACGGTTTTGTGTTGCTGAATTTCGATTTCGGAGTTTCTTTTGTGACCTTGCCGCTGATGACAAATTTTCCGGCTGATTTTTCCTTAATTTTGGCGAGTTCAACATCGCTCAGAAAACGCGGACGCGAAGCTGTCCAAATAAAGTTGTAAACCAGATTTTCAAGCGGCACATCGACCGCGATCGTGCCGGTTTCGGTGCGGACTTCGACCGCCGCAAAATCGCCCGAAACACGAACTTCACCGGCTTTTGTCTGAATTTTCAAGTTGGTTCTTTGAGGCAATTTGAGCGATAGATCAACGCGCTTTTGCGGATTTACCGGGACAACTTCGACAAGCAATTTGCCGTTGAGATTGGTAACTTTGATCTCGCTTTCGGCAACCGATTTGTCTGACATTGCCGTCAGAAAACTTTTTGTTGGGGTTTGATCTTCCGTTTCGCTTTTTTCCGCCAAAACGTCCACCCGCCCGAAATTATTGACGATTTCAATGCTTGCGCCTTTTGCCAAATCCAAATCGCGTTTGAAAGTTTGCGCATCGGCAGACAACGCCAAAAAGATCACCGCCAAAATAACAAGACTGCTTTTCTCATAAATAATTTTCATCTTTTTTTATGGTTTGCTCGTTACTCTTCCCGATTGGAGCAAACGATTTTGAACGCGTTGCTGCCATTTCGATTTCGGGCGTTCGGCATCTTCAAATTGTTCGAGCAAATCCTGCATTGATTCGCCGCCCGCCTGCCGTGTTTTAAAATAGATGAGAGCCGTAATAATCGAAGTAAAAGATGCAATTAAAACGGTAATCGGTGCCCATAGAATTTGAAAAATGCCTTCGATTAATGACTTCCGAATTCGTTTTGACTTTTTCTCAGGAGTGTTTTCATCATTGCCCGCTTCATTATTCTCGTCGGTTGAAACCTTGACCTCAGGAACGTTTAACTGAAAATTAACGCCGGGTTGTGTTTGCTCGTTGGCCGACGTTTCAGGATTCATTGCATTCCTGTACGGATACATTGCGTTAAAAAGTCCGCCGACTGCCATGACGATAATCAATCCTAAAATTACCGGAACAAAATAATTCAAAAACGCGGCGGCGATGACCGTCCAAAATGAACGGTTGACTAATTCGATTGAGCGGCGAAACGATTTTCTGCCGGAAATTCCTTCCATCATAATCGAAGGCGCAACCAACATCAGTTCGGCAGTCACGACTATCCCAAAAGCGATTGTCCCGAAAACCCCAAGAATTAAACCAATGACAATTCCCAAGGGTTTCCATACAAAAAAATAAATTGGAAAGGCAATAATACCTGAAACGATTGCCACCGGAACAACCCCAATTCCCCAACTCAACATCGCCAGCAGTGTGCTTGCCGTGACACTTTTCAAAAGCGGTTTCCACCGTTCCCGGACTTTTGCAAAAGCCGTCCACAATTTTATCGGCCTGAGCGGCACGGCTAAAATTTGCGCGACCACCCAAGTCGTCACGCCAACCAAAATTGCCGCCGTAAAAATCTGGATTAAAAAGGTTACTATTTCTAAAACAGCGGCGATAACGCGGACAATCGCGCCGTTTTCAATGACTTCGGCTGCAATTATAAAGCCGAAACTTATTCGAACAAAACTCAGCAAGAGGGCGGGAATCGAAATCAAAAAAGCTAATTGCAAAAACTTCGGCAGACGTTCGCTAAAAATCGTCATCGCCCGTGTCAAAAGCGCACCGATACCTTCGGAACTTGCCCGCAATATTGAGGCAAAGGCGAGAGCAGTTTGTGGACGGTTTTCCGTTTCTTTCGATAATGCTGTATGGACAACCTTTTTAACTTTTTTCGGAACTTTTTTGGCTTCCAAATGCGGTGGTTCAATTTCCTTGTGCGAATCCATAACGCTCGTAAAATCGCCTTCAAAAGGAGTTTTTCCGCCGAGCATTTGATAAGCAATAATACCCAAAGAGTAAATATCCGAACGCGGTGAAAGTTTCTCGCCGCGGCATTGTTCGGGCGACATATAAAGCGGCGTTCCGAGAACTGCTCCGATGCGGGTCAATTCGCTGCTCGAAGTGATGCCTTTGACGGTCTGATCGGCGGCTTGCGACATCAATCTTGTGCCGTCTTCTTTTTCAATGACGTGCGTTTGTTTATTTGGGAAAATTGCCGTGCCGTCTTCCTGCTCAAGTTCATCCGATCGGATGATCGCCGTGTCTTTTTCGGAAAAATCGGATTCATCCTGAATCAAAGTCACGGCATCGGCGGTTAATATTGCCGTGCCTTTTTCGGAAACGATCGTCGAATGTTTCCCGTCAATAATTGTGTTCGGTTGAGTGTTGTCAGCAAGGGTCTCGGCAAAATGGATTGCCTGCGTCGGCATCGCGGAAATATGCAATGATTCTTTGGAATTTTCATCGTCCTGATGTTCTTCGAGCTTGGCGATGCCGAAATCAAGAACTTTAACCGTATAACCACCGCGTTGATTAGGTTCGAGCCAGATATTGTCGGGCTTTAGATCGCGGTGAATAATGCCCTGCTCGTGCGCCGCGTGCACTGCCGAACAAACCTGCTCAAGAATATCGAGCGACCACATCAGCGGCAATTGCTTTTCTTCTTCTAATATCTCGCCGAGCGTGCAGCCGTCCAAGTATTCCATGACGAGATACGCAACTTTTCCCGATTTCATATCGGCGATCCCGAAATCGGTCACATCAACGACGTTCGGATGGCGCAATCTTCCAGCAGCCCGCGCTTCGCGGCGGAAACGTTCGACAAACTCGGGGCGTTCCATAAATTGCTGAACGATCACCTTGACAGCAACCGGACGTTCGGTGCCGAGATGCGTTGCCAGATAGACCGTTCCCATTCCGCCTTTTCCGAGCTCGCCTTCGATTTTGTATTTGCCGTCAATTACTTGTCCGATTAATTTTCCAAAACTCATTATCTTTCCTGCAAACTCTACCCGCTTTTTAATGTTTATTGCAAGTTTTCACGCCCGAAAAGCCTTTTCGATTGTAAAAAAATGTCAATCCAAAAAACGAAAAGCACGAAACTTTGTTAAAAATCCCGTGCTTTTTATTTTAAGATTAATTTTGGAAATTACCTATTGTCGCCCGTTAGAATTGTGACAACCGCTTTCCCTTTTGAAGTCGAACTGCTAAGCAGATAAGCTAAAGTTTTGTAGTTCCGCCTTGAGGCGGTCTTCGACTGTCGTCAACTCAAGTTTTGTAAATAATTAAATATCTGAATACTCAAACTAAAACCGCCTGAAGGCGGAACTACAAACGCTCGAAAACTTAAAAATTGCTCTACTTAATTACTTTATTATTCCGAGTGGTGCTGAAAGATTTTTTTGTGATTTTTTCAATGGATTTTGAACCAGATTTTGATACGGATTTCGCGGCTTTAATTTTGATCACGCCGCTCCCGGTTTTGAGATTCAAACTGCAAGTCGCATCGTCCGTGCCCAATTGCGCCGACAAACTTTGTTCTTTTTTAAGAGTATTTTTAAGCGGAATTTCTGACATAAATGCCCCGTAGCCAAACCAGGCGTTGATTTTGCAGAGCGAATTTAGCGGAATCATTAACCCGATCGAGCCGTTTGTGGTCGAAAAACCGTATTGTCCGCCGCTCAGAAGTTCGCCCTCAAAAGTGGTCGAACCACTGATGGAATTCGTTTCGATCTGCCGATGTTCGACCGCTTGCAAACTTATTCGTCCGCTGTTTGTCTTGGCTTTGAAAATATCGCCGATCTCACTCGGACTGACGTCGAGCGCGATAATATTTCCGTCCGTATTGGTCAAAATTATTTGCCCGCTCGACCTTTCAACCGTAATGTCTCCGCGATAAGTCGTTGCTTCGATACCGTTTGCGATGTTACTCAAATTAATATCGCCGCTCAAGGTTTTGACTGAAACTTTTCCGACCGCCTCAATTTTGGTTTCGCTTTCCACACTTTTGATATTGACGGTCGCATTGCGCGGAACATCGAGTTCGATTTCGCTACCCGAAAGACATTCTTCGGGTTTGAGTTCCTTGGTTTTTTGCGGATCAAAACCCAAAATATAAACCCAGACAGGCTTTTGATTCTTCGGATTATTTTGCGCGATTTTGAAACCGACCTGACTTCCGTCACGCACAAAAGCGCGGATTTCATCGCGATCCCAACCGTTGATCTTGAGGCTTCCTTCATTAACACAGAGCGTAATGTTGACTTTCGGTTCAACCGTGATTGATTTTTCGGCAGGCGCAAAGCCTTCGTTGACAATGACCTTTTTGGTTTCCGAAGACTTCGGCGGTGTCGGGTTCGGACGCGGCAAAGGCGCAATCACACCTTTCGGATTCGGTGTCGCTGTCGGATTCGGCGTCGGCAGAACCAGATCCGTGTTGCCCGGTATGACGACAACTTTCGACGACGGTTTAGGCGTATTTGTCGGCTTTGGCGTTTCCTGCGCCGAAACAAACTGAAAACTCAAACAGCCAAGTGCGAGCAGGATGAAAAGTGGTGAAAACTTTTTGCCTGAGTTTATTAAATTGAGAATTAACTTGATCATCTTCATTCAAAAATATAAGGTCATTAACGCAAACTCGCCATCAATTCGCCTCTTTGCGTCACGGAGTTGAGCAATTCAATTTTGTTTTGATACGAAGAGAAAAGAACCTGTTTCGCATCTTCGTTCTTTGGGTTTTTCTTTACTTCCCGCTTCATCTTGTTGATCGTGTCATTGACAACCGCCAAATCTTTTTCGTAGGCAAACCGCGCCGAAGATTTTAAAACCTCGTCTTTACTGCCGTCAACCGTTTTTTCGAGCCGCACAATGGTCGTTACATAACTTTCTTCACCGTCCAGATATTGCGGCTCGATCGGCTGCCTCCGCACATCGTCTTTCGGCGTTTCAATTTTATCTTTCGGTCTGCGATTATTTTCGATGAAATTCGCATTTTCAGGGCGATATTGTGATCTATTCGCAGTTTTAGATTTAGTTTCCGTCGGCGTAATCGGAATATCCGGCTCAACGATCGGTGTTTTCGATGTCTGATCGGTTTGAATTGTCGGTGGCGTATTGACAAAACCGCCCGCCACATTGTCTTTCTTGACAATGATCAAAGCCGAAACGACCCCGACAATCAGCAATAAACTTCCGAAAGCGATAACTTGCGGGTTCAGCCAATTCAACCCCGCAACAAACGCTGCCAGACGCTGCCAAACGCTTCGGTTGCGGCTTTGAATTTCAATTGAATCGTTGATCTTGGTCCATAAACGCATGGTCGGGACAAGCGTGTTAAATTCCTGTTCGAGCGCGTTAAAAGCAACGGCCGTTTCTTCTTCGACCTCCGCCAGAAGAATCGCGCACGGGTCGCAAAGGGCGAGATGCCGCGCTATCGCTTGCGACAATTCTGAGGGCAGTTCATTATCTAAAAAGGCTTGCAGAGTTCCTTCGTCAAAACATTTTTCCATCATTGTATCTCTCTCCCGATTTTGCCGTAGAAACGAACAAATTCCTTTCGCCCACGCGCTACAAACTGTCCGATGCTCGTTTCATTGAGCGACAGACTTTCGGCGATTTCCTTGTAAGACAAACCTTGTTGTTTCAAAATCAGGCAGCTCCTTAAAGGCTCTTTTATCTTATTCAACGCACGTTGAATTTCGCTTGTTGATTCACGCTGTTCATAATCGGTCTCAACCGAATAAACGCTTACTTCCGCTGTTTCTTTGACGTAATTTTCGTCCCGCGTGTTTGCTCTTATATTAGTGCGAATCGTGTTCCGCGCCACATTTATCGCCACGCGAATCAGCCACGGCCGAAGCATTTCCGCATCGGCGATCGAATCCAGATTGTTATACAGACGCAAGAAAACCTCCTGCGTCACGTCTTCCGCCAGTCCGGAATCTTGCACGACTGAGCGCGCCGCCCGAAAGACAGTCCGATGGTGAAGCGTAAATGCCTCATCAAATACGATTTTTTCTTTCTGAGCTTGTGCCGCCGTTTGCTCGGACATCGCGTCCACAAATATTTCCGCGCCTTCGTTCATTTTCAGCCGTTAATAACGTGCTTGCTATCTAAAATACACCACTAACTTCGATTTTGTGACAAAAAATTTATAAACGGCAACCTACAGTTCTGAGTCCCGCCTTTAGCCGGCATTCTCGTTGAGGTTTCCCCCGCCTAACGGCGGGACTCAGAACACCAAAATATTCAATTTCTGCACAATTTCAGGCGAAAAATTACTTTCGTCCTGCGTGGTCACCAAAAAAGTATGACTTTTATCGCGTTCGTCGCCGATTTCACTTAATAATTCTTCAAAATCCTTGATCTCAAAACTCTCGACAAATTTCGGCTCAACCGTCGCCAGCCGTTTCAGACATTCCGCAAGCTGTTCGCGACCAATGCCGAATTCGCCTTTTTCGCCGTCGATGACCAGACGAATTTCGGCTTGTTCCTCGGTAAAATACGACAAAAACGAAGCCGTTTTGCTGACGCCCGTTTCAAAACGTTCGTCGTCGGGTGAAAGTTTTTTATCTTTTCTTTCCTCTTCCATCCGTTCGCGCAAAGATTTTTTCTTTTCCGTTGTAAAAGTTTTTTGCATTCGCGTATCGAAAAAAACGGTCACGCGTTTATCGTCCTCGGCGGAGAATTCGCGCACAATCAGCCGGTTTGTCCGTGCCGTCGCCTTCCAATCAACGCGCCGCAGATCGTCCATCGGCTGATAATCTCTGAGCGCAAGCAAATCTTGTCCCATTCCGCGTTTGTTGGCGACGAGCTTGCCGACTTCGAGCGGTAAATCTTCGATTTCCTTTTCAATCGAAACAAGTTTTGGGAAAATAACAATTTCCGCTTCGAGCGCGGAAAGCCGCCGCCGATGCCGGAAAAAACCGAACGGAAACCGCGTCGAAAGCTCAAAATCTTTGATAATAAACCGTCCGCGCTGTTTGAAAATATGCTCCGCTTTGTTTTCGATCTCGCCGCGCCGCGGAACATATACAAAATAATCAAGCGTGTGTTTAATGATCGGCGGCCGGGTTAGTTTTTCCGCCCATTTTTCGGGTAAAAGTTCTTTTATTTCAGCAACCAAAGCAGATTTTTCGCGGTTGCGTCCGCGCACTTCCGTAATGACCGAAAAGGTCGGAAACAAAATTTTTCGATTATGCAGGCTGACGAGGATCGGTGTCGGTTCTTCGGCAAAGATCGTTTCGGGAAAACGCATTTTC
>JANPDZ010000299.1:0-2026 GCA_031431735.1 Acidobacteriota bacterium
AATGCCAAGTTTTATCCGCTCAAACAACCATCATTGGCGAAGGAAGTTGATCAGAAAAGACTTTTAAGGCATCCGACATTACCGAAATTGTCTTATACAATATTACCTTAATGGATGATGTTATTTAATTTGTTTTACTTAACACAAATTTTGGCAAAAATTATCTTAACCTATTAATAAAACACTTAGATAATCAGAAAAACTTAGGATAAACCAAAGTTTTATGCTGAAATGTCCAACAAACTTCAGTTTGTTGTTTGCTGTGCAAAAGGAGCGACAAACTTAAGTTTGTCGGACAAACTTTGCAAATTTCTTTTATGTTGGTGGAGTCGCCTGACTAAAAGAATTAGAAAACTTGATCAAAAAAGCCAAATGAATTCATAACTCAACAAGAAACAAAATTATTCCCGACAACGTTTTTATTAGTAGCACCAGGAAAAATATTTAGTCTGAGAGGCAATATCATGAAATTCATCAAACCAACAATTTTAACGATCATATTTTTAACTGCATTTTCAGTAGTTACTTATTCACAGGACGATACGATCCGGATTGAAACAAATCTCGTCACGGTTAATGTCGCGGTCACCGATAAAAGCGGAAATTATGTCAAAGGATTAAAAAAGGAAGATTTCGAGATTTGGGATAATAAAACAAAATTAACAATTGAAAACTTTTCGGCGGAAATCTCGCCTGTGTCGCTCGGCATTGTATATGATCTACATCCGACAACGGACGAGCGCACGACCAACGTAATCGCCGCGCTCAAACAATTCACCAAAGATCTAAAGACGACTGATAACTTCTTTGTGACGGTCTTTAACGAACGGGGAAGTTTGACAACCGATTTTGTGCCGACGAGCGAACAGATCAACACGAATCTGACTGACCTGAAACCGACAACGCCAAATTCGCTTTATGACGCAATTTTTGCCGCCTCTGAAAAAGTGCGTGCGAGAAAAAATACGAAACAGGTTTTGCTTGTCCTGACCGACGGCAAAGATAATTCGAGTCATCACAGTCTTAAGGAATTACGAACACTTTTGAGAAGCATTAATCTGCCCGTTTATTCCATCTCTTTCAGCAATGATGACAACCGTCTGTTTTCTTATAACGATATTTTCCGAAATCAGGGCAGACAAACGCTCGGCGTTTTTGAATCGAGACAACTTAACACTGCCGCGCTCGCCGAAATCAGCAAATCGAGCGGCGGACAGAGCATCGAAAGTTCGGTTCAAAATCGGCTCCAGCTTTATGGGATTTGCAAAAAGGTTCTATCGGAAGTCGAAAATCAATACGTCATCGGCTTTTATTCCGAAACGCCGGACGGAAAATGGCATAAACTTAAAGTCAGCGTTAAAACACCAAAAGGCAAGAAATATAAGCTATCAAACCGCAAAGGTTATTTGAGTCCGGCAGTGTCGAAAAAAGATAATTAAGCAGGTGGACAAAAGTTTCGAGATATTTTGTTTTCGTTCAGAGTTCAAACTTTTTTTCGTTCAGGTTTCAAGATAAATCTTGAAACCGCGAGGCGCAAGCGCGGCGGTCAATCAAAGTGCGTTCCGCGTTTGAACTCTGAACGAAGCAAAATGTCGCAAAACTTATGCTCACCTGCTTAAAACAATTTGAAAAATAAAAAAGGCGAGGAAAATCCCCGCCCAAAACAAAACAAATTGCTATTTTGAGTTTAGTTGTTGCTGGCGCCGCCGCTCCAAATTTCAAAGCTGCCCCATATTTCGTCAATCGTTTTTTCGTCCGCCGCAAATTTACCTTCCGGCGTGTTCAAAATCATCACATAATTGTCGCTCACGTCCGTGCCGACCAGGATTCTCTGTTTTTCTTTGGTGCCGTCTTTCGCGACCGTCGTGCAATCGGCAACGTAGTAATCACTGCTTTCGCCTTTGAGGCTTCCGGGTGTCACGGTCACGCCCAATGCTTCAAGGAATTTAACAGCATCATCAAGAAGGTCTTCTTTGGTTTTCTTTTTATCGTTGTAGGCTAAAAGGAAAATTGAAATTTCATGCGG
>JANPDZ010000300.1:0-1843 GCA_031431735.1 Acidobacteriota bacterium
TTGCCCGTTGCCGCACAAAAGCAACAAACTGAAGGCGCGTTGGACAGAATTCGCACAGATTTTTCTTTGGCGCGTGAAATGTTTTTGCACTTTTTGACACTATTACCGAAAGCAATTTTTTTCAGGAGAAAACCTAATGAAAACAGCGAGTTTGATAATCGGAATTTTACTGATGGTTTTGGCGGGCATCGCGTTTATCGTTTGTCTGTTGCTACCTTCGATGACGAATAATCGCGTCAATTTTGAGGAAGCATTGCTCGGATTGATTCCGGCGGCAATCGTGTTCTTTCTCGCATTAGTGCTGACAATCGTTTCCGCGATTTTCGTTTTCAAAGCGAAGAAAATTGCCGCGCAACTGCCCGGTCAATAAATTAAAAAAAAAGGAGAAAAAAATGAAAAACATAATTTTGATTATTTTGGTGAGCGCGTTTTTTACGGCTTGCGGTGGCGGAAGTGGCGGTGGCAACAGCAGCACTATTAATTCACCGGCAATGTCGTCCGACAAATTTACGGTGAAGCTCAAGGGCGCGGACGTGCCGTTTGAGATGAAGAAATCGGTGGCGGTTCTTCGTGAAGATTTGAAGCAATTGCAGCTGCTTTTCGCCAATTATGAAATTGATATGTCGGGAAAATCAATTATGGGCGCGCCTCCAACGACCGCGCCGGGACAGAAACGAATTGCAGTCTATATTAAAAATAAAAAAGCGACGCAAGCCGAGTATAAAACGCCGATAACACCGGGCGAATACACCGAAGACATCTTTGTAAATTTTGACAATCGCGACGACGATTTTGCCGGCGCGGCATTTCTTAAACCCGGCGCGTATAAAGTTACCATCACTTCGATAACGGCAGATACGGTAACCGGAAGCGTGGATTTATCAATTGGCGATAATCTTATCAAAGGCAAATTCGAGGCGAAATTTCTACCCAAATAAACGGGCATTCACAAGGAGAAACACTATGAAAAAACTATTATTAATTGCTCTTTTGAGCGCATTTCTAACGGCTTGCGGCGCGGCTGGAATTGGCACGAATGCGCCGAAACTCGATGTCAAAGTCGGCGGTAAGGATTCGACTTTGAACGTCAAATCAGGATTCGTTAATCTCAGCGACATGGTTTCCACCGCGCCGGGGAAGCCGGACGTGAAAACTTCTGCCCATACCATTTATGTCGCCAATTATGAGTTGGACACAACGACACCCGGATGGATGAAGAAGCCTCTGACCGCGCCCGACCAGATGCGCGTTGAAATTCAATTGACGGGCGAAGAGGCAACGACCAAAGACTCGCCTTTCAAAGTTACGACCTACAGCGCGAACGCTGACAAATTCAACAGTGTGAGGTTTGTTCAAATCGTCACTTTCGCCGACGGCAAACAAACGGAGTCGCGTTTTGACACTTCGACAAGCAAGATGAACGGCGAAGTGAAAATTACATCGGTAACCGCCGAAACTGTGAGCGGCGAAGTAAATCTGACCGAAGGCGACAAGTCAATCAAAGGCACTTTCACGGCAAAACTTCCCGCCGCGAAAAAATAAAATTATGGAGAAATTTATGAAAAAATCTATGGAAAATTTTATCAAAATTTCACTCGCATTTGTCTTTTTGCCGTGCATTTTGGCGGGTTGCACACAAGCCCAGAAGGTTGACCTTTCAACCAAGGAAGCCGTGCTTGAGCAGCTTGGAAAACAGAAGAAGGCGGATTTAAGCAAAGCCAAGATTTGCATTGAAAGACTAAAAGAATCGGAGGAAATTATCATCATCGGTTTTTTCCGCTACGATTACGGTTGTCATTTTGAAGGCGCGTTTGTCAATTCCGTTTATATCAAAGACGGCGCG
>JANPDZ010000301.1:0-2572 GCA_031431735.1 Acidobacteriota bacterium
TCCGAGAGGCTTCGCACCCCGTCGTTACCAACGACGCACGCTCTCGTAGGAAACTCTTGGAAGAACAAGAGGTAATGTCATAGTTAAGACTAAGCATTACAGCTATTTACGCGACTTCGTGTCGCACTGAGGTCAGGAAGGTGCGCTCTGCGCCCGCATTTGTTGAAATATGAATTCCTAACTTTTTACTGAGGTATTACGGCATCAAGTAATGCGTCAGTAAAAAGTTAGGAATTTACATTTTGACAAAAGCGGGCGTAAAACAACCCTTCCTGACCTGCAATTTACTGTCAATTGACTGATATTCTTTCATCTTTTCTCAAATTATAAGGTAAAAAAGACCTGATTAAACCATTAACTGGAAGGGTTGTTTTACACCCGCTCTTTTAGCATAGATCTTATCTGTAACTTTTTACTGACGCATTACTCTGCGGCGAAAAAAATGTTCGACTTTTGTGCGGCTTTGTGCAAAAATACCGTGAAGCGAAACTCGAAACAAAGACATGGCAAACTGTCAAACGGTTGTCAAAAAGAAAAGGTAATGCGATTGCTCAAAAACTCAAACTTGAATAGAGGTAAATTGAAAAGCGTCGTTACCGGGAGCGGCAACGGAGGATTTATGAAAAGAATCGGCACAATCTTAATTTTAACGGCGGTCGCGTTTAATTCGTTGGTCTTTGCGCAAAAAGACCGTCAACTGACACAAGAGGACGACGATAAAAAATCATCGCAAAAGCGAATTGCGCTCGTCATTGGCAACGGCGCATATACGAAAGCCAAATCTTTGCCGAATCCGCCGAATGATGCGGCTGATATGGCGAAAGCCTTGGGGGATTTGGGTTTTGAAGTTCTCTTGGGCGTTAATCAAAACAAACGGCAGATCGAAACTCTGATTCGCGATTTCGGCGCGAAATTGGCGAACAGCGGCGGCACGGGTTTGTTTTATTACGCCGGACACGGCATACAGGTCGGCGGCGAAAATTATATTGTTCCCATTGATGCCGACATTCCCGAAGAAGACGAAGTTGCCTATTCAGCCGTGCCGATCAGTCTTGTTTTGACAAAGATGACGACGGCGAAAAATGATTTGAATATTGTCATCTTAGACGCTTGCCGCAACAATCCGTTTGCGCGTTCGTGGCGTTCATTTAGAGATAATTCAAACTCGGACGGTCTGGCAAAAATCTCGCCGCCGACGGGAACTTTGGTATTATATGCGACCGAACCCGGCAAAGTCGCCTCGGACGGCGCAGGGCGCAACGGGTTATTTACTGAAGCCTTGCTCAAACAAATCACAAAGCCGAATCTTGAATACGACCAAATGGTGAGGGCGATTTCGGCGGATGTCTGGCAACGCTCGAACAAAGCACAATTGCCGTGGAAGGAAGGTAATACCTTGCAGGAGTTTTATTTCGCAAAAACGCAGACGAATACTCCAATTACAAAGACACCGACCAAAGTTGAAGCCGTTGCCGAAAAAGACAAAGCGGCGGTTGAACGCGAGGCTTGGGATTTGATAAAGAACAGCACTGACCCGCAGGAATTTCGCGATTTTCTGAAAGATTTTCCGACGGGCGCGAATGTCAATAATGCGAAGATCAAACTCGAACAGACGGTTTGGGAGGCAGTCAAAGATTCAAAGGACAAAGCAAAAATTTCGGCGTATTTGAACGAATTTCCAAACGGAGCCAATGTGCCGCTGGCAAGAATCAAACTGCGTCAGCTAGAGACGGCGGCAACGGTCACAAACAATCCGACGACTACGACAAACAATAACCCGACCGCCAACCGGACAGCGGGCGCGATCAGCAAAGCGAAATTGCCGAACGGAGCGGAGATGAGTTTTGCATATATTCCGGCGGGCGAATTTCAGATGGGTTCAAACAATAGTGATGAAAAGCCGATTCATACGGTAAAGATCAGTCAGGGATATTTTATGGGGCAGACGGAGGTGACACAGGCGCAATGGCAGGCGGTGATGGGAAACAATCCGAGTTATTTTAAAGATTGTCCAAATTGCCCGGTTGAGCAAGTATCGTGGGAAGATGCGCAACAGTTTATCGCGAAACTGAACGGGCAGAATGACGGATACAAATATCGGTTGCCGACAGAAGCGGAGTGGGAATACGCGGCGCGGGCGGGGACGACGGGCGATTATGCGGGGAATTTAGATTCGATGGGTTGGTATAGCGCGAATTCGGGAAAGAAGACGCACGAAGTCGCTACGAAACAGGCAAATGCGTGGGGGTTGTATGATATGCACGGGAATGTGTGGGAATGGTGTCAGGACTCGTATGAGGCGAATTACTATGCGAAGAGTCCAACGACAGATCCGACGGGAGCGACATCGGGCTCGGGTCGCGTGAATCGTGGCGGCGGTTGGCTCGCTCCCGCTGGGTATCTGCGCTCGGCGTATCGCAACGGCAGTCCGCCGTCGTATCGCAGCGGCTATCTCGGGTTTCGCGTCGTCAGGAATTAGTTACCCTTTAGCCCTTTTACACTCTTACCCTTTTGAAAATTTTGGAAAGGCTTGGGGAAAATCGCTTCCGCAGCGAAGCCGGAAAAGCGATTT
>JANPDZ010000302.1:0-3211 GCA_031431735.1 Acidobacteriota bacterium
GACCAAGAAAAACTCCGAAGATAAAAATCAAATAAAAATTAAGCCTGTCAAAAAGGTCTTTTATTCTCCCGAAGGAAACGGCAAAAGCGGATGTTGCGATACAGGAGATTACTATCCAAGTTCTCAAGAAAAATCGCTTAAAATTGCGCTTTCGGAAATAAAACCTTTGCAAATTATTTCAAAACCGAGAGCAGTTTATACCGATGAGGCGCAAACAAATAACGTTCAGGGAAAAGTTGTTTTGCGTGTAACTTTTATGGCAAATGGACAGATTGGCGCAATCTCGGTAGTTTTGGGTTTGCCGGACGGATTGACCGAACAGGCAATCGACGCGGCAAAAGAAATTAAATTTAAGCCAGCTAAACGAAAAGGAATTCCTTATTCGGTAACAAAACCTGTCGAATATACTTTTACGATTTATTAAATTTTGATGGACGAATCAAACGCGCGAAAATTAATTATCGAAGTCGGGAAATTGCTTTATGAACGAAGCTACGTTGTTTCGTCGGACGGCAATGTCAGTATTCGTCTGGACGAAAATCGTGTGCTCGCGACGCCGACGATGACCTGCAAAGGCCGGATGACGGAAGATTGTCTGGCGATCACGGATCTGGACGGCAAACCGCTGAACGATAAAAAAGCGTCGTCGGAACTCGCGATGCACACTTTGATCTACAAAATGCGTCCTGATATAAAAGCCGTCTGCCACGCGCATCCGCCGCACGGAACTGCTTTTGCGGTTGCCGGATTGGCGATTGACGCGCCGATTCTTTCGGAAGTTATTTTGACTTTGGGCTGCGTTCCGCTGACCGATTACGGCACGCCTTCGACCAATGAATTGACCGACTCGATGAAGCCTTTTGTCGAGCATCACAACGCGCTTCTGATGGCAAATCACGGCGCGGTCGCCTACGGCGCGGATTTATGGCAAGCCTTCGATAGATTGGAAACTCTCGAACACACGGCGAAAATTGCCATCTTAGCCCGCGCACTCGGAGGCGCGAACGATCTGCCGAAAGACGCGATTTCAAAGCTCATCAACATCCGCGAAAAAGCCGGATATTTAACCGAAAAGGCGCGTTGTCAGGCGTGCGGGTATTTAGAAGACGCAGAAATTGCCTGCGAACTTGACGGAAATTCGCATAATAAGCCAAACTCAAACGGTGCAAAGATTTCGTTCACACGCGAAGAATTGATTGAACTTCTGGCGCAAGCCGCCAATGTCGGATAAAGATGATATACGCAATTCCAAACAAAGTTTATACTTTTGATGAGTATCTTGAGTTAGATTACAAAACGGATGCAAAATATGAGTTTTTTGATGATGGCAAACTTGTTGAAATCAGCGGCGTTGCGATAAGTCACGCCCAAATTGAAATGAATGTCATTTGTCTTCTTCATGACATTTTGGCTGAACATTTTGAGTCTTGGATTGGAAGTATGAAACTGAAAGTTCCGGCTCTGCCGCCATATCGTTACCCAAATTTTTCGATCAGTCCGAAAAAAAGGGAGATTGAAACGATTGGAAAACATCAATGTTTAGTAAATCCAATTGTAATCGGGGAGATTTATTCACCCCAAACCAAAAATTACGATTGCGGCGAAAAATTTGAGGCTTACAAATCAATTGAAACTTTTCGTGAATATCTTTTGATTGACCAAGAGCAAAAACTTGTTACGCTTCATACAAAATATGATGAAGAAATTTGGTTTCAAAGCGAATATGTCGAAGGCGAAACTTTAAAACTTGAATCGCTCGAATGCGAACTGAGCGTTGACGAAATTTATCAGGGAATTGAGTTTAAAAATAGAAACGCAACTCTCAAACTAGCCGAAAACGCAAAAACGAATT
This sequence comes from Acidobacteriota bacterium, assembly GCA_031431735.1. Taxonomy (GTDB): domain Bacteria; phylum Acidobacteriota; class Blastocatellia; order Pyrinomonadales; family Pyrinomonadaceae; genus JAFDVJ01. The sequence continues at coordinate 1,853 of JANPDZ010000302.1, forward strand.
AGAATCAAATCAACCGCCACCTGTGAAAAATTGGACTTGCAAATTACAGGGCATTGCGGAGCAAGTTCCAAAGAGGTTCGACTCCTCGTTTGTTTTGGTAACAATATACAAGGCTGAAAACCTTTCTGAAAAACCAAAAGAAGCTGAACAATGCGATAGCGTCAGCCGAATAGAAATTTGCAAAGTTGAAGATACCGTTTCGGCTGAAACTCAATCAACTTTCCTTTTTATTTGGTGTTCGGCTTCTTTTGGGAAACTTTTAAGATGAAACTTTTACGGCGAAAAATTTCGGTGAAGCCAAATGAAATTGGCTTTCTGTATCGAAAAAATCGGCTTGAGCAAAGGCTTGAGGCGGGAGTTTACAGTTTTTTTGACCCGTTTTCATATCTCGAACTCGTTGCTTTGCCAACAACGAACAGATTTTTGCAAGTTGCCAATCAAGAAGTCTTGACGAAAGATAATATCGCGTTTCGTTTCTCGTATTTTGTCGAATATAAAATCTCTGACGGCGAAAAATTTTTAGCGAATTTCAATGTCTTTCAAAATCCATATAATGTTTGGTATGAAGCCGAACAACTCATTCATAATTTGACGCAAGTAGTGTTGCGCGAACAAATTACAAAGATTTTGAGCGAAGAAATAAACGACAAACGCGCCGAAATTTTGAATGATGTTCCCGAAAATTTACAACACGAACTGAAAGGGCGCGGAATTGAAATATTGCGGCTGACTTTGCGCGATGTAACATTTCCAAAAGCAATCCAAGATTTGTTTGCCAAGCAACTTGAAGCTAAAATCAGGGGCAAAGCGGATTTGGAAAATGCGCGAACGGCAGTTGCGACGGCACGAACATTGAAAAATGTTTCCGAATTGATGAAGGACGACGAAAATATTAAGTTTGTTCAAATTTTAGAAACGATTACGAAGATTGCCGAAAAAGGCAAACATACGTTTATAATTGGCGATGTAAGCCAAAACGCAATACTGAAGAAGTAAATTTGTAGGAGAATAATAAATGCAAGAAGCATTGGGAATGGTTGAAACAAAAGGTCTGATCGCGACGATCGAAGCGGCAGACGCGATGGTCAAAGCGGCAAATGTCCAGCTTGTCGGATACGAAAAGATCGGCGCGGGTTTTGTGACAGCGATCGTCCGCGGCGATGTCGCGGCGGTCAAAGCGGCAACCGATGCCGGCGCCGCCGCCGCCCGGCGCGTTGGCGAACTCGTCAGCGTTCACGTCATTCCGCGTCCGCATTCGAGCGTTGATGAAACTTTGCCGGTTGTTATTAATTAGTGAACAGTGGTCAGTGGTCGGTTGTCATAAAAAGACAAACTGACCACTGACCACTGACCACTGAC
>JANPDZ010000303.1:0-10333 GCA_031431735.1 Acidobacteriota bacterium
GTGCCGTTAAACGAGAAACCGTATGACTGCCATATCTACTTTTATTCATGTTGCTCTTTTATCACTTTTGAGAAGTGTGTAGCAACTAAAGTCTTGCACTAAAAGTGCATAGTTTTGAACTAACGGCTGTGACCAATAAAAGCCAAAAAATGGTTGCGCAAAATCACCTGCGTTAAAAGCGATTATCAAACTAAAAAGCGAAAGAGAAAGCGCAGCCCAGGCAGTTGCCCAATATTTTAGAGTTTCCGATTTGATTGACCGTTGCAGAAAAACGAGCAAAGCCGTAATCAAAGTTACACCGACGCATTGAATTATTAGTGCGATAACAGAATTCATTGTTGATTGAATACCAAACCTTTAGTCTGACTACAATGGGCGAATTTTGATTGAGAATTGGATTAGAAAGGAAGACGAAATAGCAGAAATAACAACTGCACAAAACTCATTCTACACGACTTAGCGAAATTATTCAAACATTTTTTAGAAAAACTTCTGCGGGTTATTTTTCCAATAAATTAAACAATTCCGTTTCATTTGGCAGAGCCGTTCGCGCGCCGACGGCACGACATTTGAGCGCGGCGACGGCGTTTGCCATTCGCGCACTTTCTTCAACGGTTGCGCCTTGTAAAACTCCGTAAAGAAGACCGACACGAAACGAATCGCCGGCACCCGTTGTGTCTTTGCAGCCATTCGGAACTTCAAACCTGTCGGTGCGGATAAATTCGTTTTCACATAAAAGAAGCGAACCGGTTTCGCCCAATGTCATTCCGACGATCGCGCAGCCATAGCGTGATTTAATCTCGCTGAGAGCCGTTTTTTTATCATTGATCCCGACCAGCCGTTCGGGAAATTCAGCTGACGAAACGAAAATATCCACAAGCGGCAGAACTTCTTCGATACCGTCGAAAATATTATCAATATCTATCGAAACAATCGCGCCGGCTTTTTTCGCTTCACGCGCCATTGCAAGGCACGCCCGCGCATCGTGCGGTGTGAAATGCAGAATTTTTCCGCGGGTCGCGATTTCCGTCGGCGCGTCCTCTTTTGTATAAGCCAATTTTTTGTCGCGTTTCCAGATAATCGTTCGTTCGCCGCTACGCTCGTCAATGACGATAAAGGCAATTTGTGTTCGGGCACCTTCGATTTGTTCCGCAAAACTCACATCAACGCCTTCGTCGCTGAGCGAGCGCAGACCGAAATCGCCTTCATTGTCATCTCCGAAACGTCCGATATATGCTGTGCACGCGCCTAAACGCTGCAATCCGACGGTTGTCGTGGCGATCTCTCCGCCGGCTGCCTTAACATAATCGGTTAATTTGATTTTCGAGTTAAATTTTGGATATTCCGGCACGATGATTAAATAGTCAACCGCGTTCGTGCCGAAACCGACGACATCAAACTCTTTGTTTGCAGATAATTTGAAAGGAAAATACATTTTTGATTTACGGATTTGAAATTTGAAAAATCTATCAATAATATCTAATAGTTGATTGCTGAAAACAAATGTGATTCAGCAATTTTTTTACAAAAGAGCCTTGCTAAATTATCAAAAAACAAGTTAGATTTGACTATCAGCCTTAGAATTTCGTTTGGTTTTAAGCGACAAGCAGAATAAATTTATAAAAAAAGTTTTTGGAGAGAATAAAATGCCGACAACAGTTTGCCCTGAATGTGATGAAGAAGTTTATGTAGATGCCGATTCCGAGCAAGGTGAAGTTGTAACCTGTGATGAATGCGGTGCGGATTTAGAAGTCGTCGGGCTCGACCCGATTGAATTGGATGCCTACGAAGGTAAAAGCGGTTTCGACGACGACGATGAAGATGAGGGATTCTAAGGGATGAGGGATTCTAAGGGATGAGGGATTCTAAGGGATGAGGGATGAGGGATGAATAAAACAATCGCGTCGGCGAAAGTCGCTGCGTGATTTTATCAATGATGAAAAAAAGATGAGAGATAAAGAGGTGGAAAATGCTTTAAATTCATCCCTCATCCCTCATCCCTCATCCCTTAGAATTCCTCATCCCTCATCCCTATTTCAACCGGTAGCCGGTACGATTTTGTCTGATTTTAAGATTTTGGGGAGTTTCAATCCGAACTTCGTGAAATTTTCCGTCTTTGCGATTGTCGGTTTTCGGATAAAACGCCAAAACATACGATGATGTGATTTCTTCCTCCAGACTTTTAAAAAGCGGTTCGAAATTATTTTCGTTGACGTAGAAAGTTTTGCCGCCGGTTTTTTCAACTAAACCGCTCGCTTCTAAAAGCGTAAGGAGCGGTTTTTTATTGCCCTGAAGGCGCGAAAAAGAAGGTAAAAGCACTGAATAAACGGTTGTTTCCGCATCGTTTGCCCGTTCGATAACGGTTTTTGGCGAAACTGTATCGCCGACCGGAAAGCCGTCCGTGATCAAAATCACGGCGCGTTTCGGTAATTGATTTTTAAGCGTCGGCGGCGATTTTTTTTGCAAAAGCCGGACGGCTTCGTCAACCGCATCGTAAGCGTGAGTCGAAAGACCGTCTTGATCGCGCAGAAGTTTATCGAAGGTTTTTTCAAGCTTTTGCGGTTTGTTCGTGAAAGATTGAAGCGTCTTAACTTCCATTCCGAAGGTCATAACCGCAAAATAAGAATTGTAATCAGCTAATTTTTTGACAAACTGTTGCAAGGCCGCTTGGAGCTGTGTGAGTTCGCCTGCTGTCATACTACCCGATACATCGAGCGCGAAAACAATCGAGAGCGGACGATTCTCGTTTTGTTTTCGAATCGGTTCAAAAAAATCAATCTGCCGCTCCACGCCGTCTTCAAATAATTTGAAATTTTTTGCGTCAAGTCCGCGGACAGGCTTTCCGTCCTTGTCTGTGACAGCCACTTCAAAAGCGACAAGCTCTGTTTCGACACGAATTACATCATCCGAATTCTGCCCGTGAACGATGGAAAAAGAGCCTGATAAAGTGACAATTGAAAGTAAAACGAGCGAACAAAAAAGATTGTAAAGAACCGCAGTTCCGCCATTTTTTAATTTTCCGGGCTGGTTTATCATAATTAGGACAAGACTCCATTCATAATCCGCCTCGAATTTGGGCTTCAGATGTAGTCCGTTCTTGCAGAACATATACAAACTCGGACTATTATAAGCAGGTAAGCATATAGTTTGTAACATAATGAAAATGCGGAAACACGCACGAAGTAAGTGTGCCTTTTCGCCCTTACGAGCGTAGCGGGCTTCTGCATTATATCACATTACTTTTGCTTATCTGCTTATAAACAAATCGTTAATAGATTTCTACGCACGGGCAAGGCGACGCGTAACGCTTGTTAGATATGAACAGTCATTAGACGTTCAGAGCAAGAATCTCCATTCAAAATCGTTTCGATTTGATTGGAGATTGTCAAGAAATCTAAAATCATATTACAAATTTCAAAATTTACCGGTTTTTCAGAATCGGCGAGCTTATTAGACATTATCTGCAATAAGAATTTATCCACGAAGGGCACGAAGATTTCACGAAGGAATAAAATTTTTGTCAATTGTTTGAACATTTAAGGAACAAACAAAAGATCAGCCGGTCGAAAATCAGCGAAAAAACTTCGTGTTTGCTTCGTGAAACCTCGTGGATAGTTATTTCAAATAATGTCTATTGTATCCGCGTAAAAATATACATTGCTTTTAACAGTTAATTTGATTTAGAATCAGTAATTGGGAAAAGTAAAATTCCTTTCATCCTCAAAATATATTTTTACAAGCCAAACTAATATCTATACTATCTCAAAACACTTTGTAATCTAACAAAAAAAAATGGTTTTAACAGCCTTTATTGATTTTTATGATTGAGATTGAGTGTCTTATTGGCTCAGTTTCAAAGAAAACAGAACGTTCCCAAACAAACTTTTCAATTTTCAACTTGACCGAATGTCGGTCAAGTTGAACTGTCAACTTGACCGAAATTCAGTCGCAAGATTTTATTCGCAGATGTTTTCGGCAATAAACATCCAGTCTTTTCATTTTTTTTGTTTTGGCACGAAAAATGATATGTTTTTTAGCCTGCTTTCGGCGAATTCCGAAGGCAAAAACTCTCAACATATTCCAAAAGATTTTCGATGACTTTGTTGAGTTCTTTTGGGCAAAACGAACATGCAAGAAATAAGCCTTTCCGGCGACAATCTGAAAACAAAAATTTATTTGGGCATTTTGTTCTGCCTCAGCTTTGTCGCGTTCGGATTTGCCGCTTTTCAACTAACAGATTTTTCCCTACAACAGCTTCTGGTTTTGGGTTTTGCATTTATAGTTTCCGCTTTTGCAAATCAACATCAAATCAGAATTCCCAAAACCTCAATAGATTTTTCGGCAAAAGAAATAATTGTTTTTTGGGGAATAATTTGGCTTGGTATGTCGGGCGGAGTTTTTCTGGCGGCCGGGATTTCTTTTGCACGCTTTAATCTTGTTCAGAGAAATAAGATTCAATTGTTTTTCGGGATTGTTTCTAATATTTGCGCTACTTTTGTTTCGGCTAACGTTTTTTATCTCACTTTGCGTTATTTCACGGGTTTTTCGTCCGCATATGTCGCGGAAGAATCGATTGTCTGGCAATGGTTGGTCGCTGCGGCTCTCTTGATGGCGGTGACGCATTACTTTTTATCGGCAATTTTCAATTTAGTTTTTCTCTATTTTCAAAAAACACATTCGATTCAACAACTTTGGAAGATAAATTTTTTGCAGGCAGCGGTAAGTTATGTTTTATCTGTCGCGGCTGCATTTTTGTTTCATAATCTATTTCTTGAGTTCGGATTGCTTTTCGGATTGGTCATTTTACCGATTGTCGTCGCTAGTCATTTTGCGCACCAGTTTCATACTAATAGGTTAGAACAGAAGACCAAAGAGATCTATGAAGCCAGCCGTATTCATCTGGCAACGGTTGAAGCGTTGGCAACGGCGATTGATGCCCGCGACCAGGTTGGTGTCGGACACGTCCGCCGAACGCAGATCTACGCGGTCGGAATAGGTGAACTTTTAGAGCTTTCTGATGACGAGATCCATGCTCTGAACACCGGCGCATTGCTTCACGACATCGGAAAGTTGGCGGTTCCCGATCATATTTTGAACAAACCCGGAAGATTGACACCCGCCGAGATGGAAAAAACAAAGATTCACGCATCGATCGGCGCGTCAATTCTCGAAAAGGTAAATTTCAGCTATCCGGTTGTGCCGACCGTGAAATATCATCACGAATGCTGGGACGGAAGCGGCTATCCAGAAGGACTGAAGGCGCAAAACATTCCGCTGACGGCGCGGATCTTATCGGTTGCTGATGCATATGACACATTGCGCGGCGCACGCCCATACCGCGCGGCAGTTTCGCGTGAAGAAGCTAGAAAATTTCTGATCAATGGCGCGGGAACACAATTTGACCCGAAAATAGTTGATATTTTTCTGCGTAATCTGAAAAACTTTGAAGCGGCGGTTGAAACCGAAAAACTATCTTATACGCAGGATGACCAAACAGACTTAGTTTCGTTTATTCATAGCCGCAGCGGTGATTCAAGAAGCTATGTCGAGCAAATTAAACGCGCCAACCGCGAAGTTTTCACGCTTTATGAATTGGCAAGAATTTTCAGTTCGTCTTTGAATCTTGAAGATACATTTGCGCTTTTCACGGAAAAGATCGGCGAACTCGTGCCATTTGATACTTGTATTATTTATCTTTTGGATGAAACCGGAAACGAGGCAAAAGCGGTTTATGCCGAAGGGAAAAACGCCAAAGCTCTTTTGTATCGGGTGGTCAAACCGGGCGAAGGCGCGACCGGCTATGTTTTGAAAAAGCGGCAATCGGTTTGCAATGTTAATCCGGGCTTGGATTTTTCGTTCTGCCAACTCGAATTTGTTCAGGAATATTCAGCGATGGCTGCCTTGCCGCTGATCGCCGATGAAAAATTGCTCGGTGCAGTTTCGCTTTATTCTTGTCAGTTGGAAAAGTATGAAGATGAGCATTTGCGCCTGCTTGAAACGGTTTCACGGATCGCGTCCGACGCGATCTCAAAATCAATTTATCATGCCGAGACCGAAACAAGGGCTTTGACCGATCCGATGACAGCACTGCCGAATGCCCGAAGTTTGCAAATTCATTTTGAGAAGGAAACTGCGCGGGCCGAACGTAACGGCACACGTTTCCAGGTTTTGATGCTTGATCTTGACGGATTTAAGGCGGTCAATGACACATTCGGACACAAAGCCGGAGATAAATTGCTCAGAGAACTGTCAAAAGTAATGCGCGGACAACTTCGCGATTACGATTTTCTGGCGCGCTATGCGGGCGATGAATTTGCCGCGATAATTCCCGAAACCGAAGAGGTTACGATCGAGGATCTGTGCCAGAGAATCGAAAGATCCGTCAATGATTTTGTCCTGCCGGTCGGTGACGGGAAATTTGCACGCGTCGGCATCAGTATCGGTGCGGCTTCATTTCCAGGCAATGGCTCGACGCTTGACCAGATCATCAGTGCCGCCGACAAGGCAATGTATGACGTAAAAGCTGTTCGCAAACGAGCGCAAGCGCAAGAGTTGGAAAAATCACAGGAACAGCAGAAGAAACTTGTTCAAACATCGTCAAATTCTCCGAAACCGATTACGGTCAGACCGACCGAACCGACGGTTTTGAAAAACGAAGACCTGATCATCGAACAAAACTCCGAAAGCTTTGTCGTCGAATTGGACGAAAGCCACATTATTTCATCAGCAATCAATTAAAGTGAAAAAGTGAAAAAGTGAAAAAGTTGGTTGATAATTGCCGGACTATCTTTTTTTCACTTTTAACCTTTTTCACTTTTTCACTTTAAAAAGCTTGTGAAAATCTGAAATGAAGCTGTTCTTTGCGAACCTGGAAAATCGCGTTCGGAGCGTTGCTGGGCTGCGGAATTAAAAAGCGCGGCGGATTGAGCAAATAGCCGTAATCAACACCGAATTCGCCGCCGATCGGTGCTTTAATTCGCAAGCCAAGACCGATCGTATGCGACCAGACGGCGCGAAAATTGGTTCCAAAAACATCGTTTGCGAGCGCATTCGGCGACTTGAAAATGTCGCTCACGCGTCGAAAGACATTGCCGCCGTCATAAAAAGGCACGGCGCGGATTGATTTTGTAATCGGTACACGCGCTTCCAGATTAACGATCGCCAAAGCATTACCGCCAAACGGGACAGTGAACGGAGTCAGTGTAACGATTTGTCCGCTGCTGTTGCGAAAAGTGCCTTGCGGCACAATCGCGATACGCGGACCTGCCGATTCAAAATCAAAACCTCGTAAGCTTGTCGAACCGCCGGCGAAAAATCTTTCGCTGATCGGCAAAATTCCGTCAAGACCGGGAAACTGCGACGACGAAAAACGATTTCCTTTAGAAAAAACATTTGCCAATCCGACCACGGCGCGTCCGGCAAAAGTTGTGTTCTTTAAAAACGGCACGGTAAAAAAGCGGTAATACGATGCCTGGAATTTTTGAAAACCGATATTGGCACCCAAAAAGGGAACAGATACATTATATTCCGCTGTCAGATATTCGCCTTTTGTCGGGTCACCCGGATTGTAGCGGCACGGATCGCCGACTTCGCCTTTGGCGATAATTTCGAGCAGCGTGTATTTGATCGAGCAATTTTCCCGCGTGTCGCGCACAAAGGTCGCGCCGAAACCCGAGGTGCGGATTCTTGCGTCGGGCAGCAGCAAATCTTTGATCAACAGACTTTCGACGTTAAACAGGCGCACATCTTCAAATTTATAACGGGCAAACAAAATACTTCGATTTTTGACGCTGATCGTGCGGCTTGTTTCCGCCGAAAACGTCAACCGATTGATGGTCGGGCTGCCCGTATTATTACCGAATTCGTCAATCGGATTGCCGTTTGCGTCAATTCGCTGAACGATTCCGAAAGTTCCTTTGTCAAAAACCGACCGGAAAAATCGCGTCACGGTCGAATCGCGCTGATATTGCGCGGTCACCGTCAGCGGCGCAAATCGAATCGTTCCGTCTGCATTTTTGCCGTCCCGCAAAAATCGCGGATTGATAAAATCAAATTGGGCAAGCTGCTGCAAGCGGCTGATGCGAACGCGTGATCCGCCTTGTTGAAGACTTCCGAAAAGATTGAAATGCCGAATATCAAAAAAGCCGAACGGCCCGGTATCGGTCGAAAAACCGCCGCCGTAAGTTAGAAGCCTTGGAGCTTGTTCTTCGACATTGATGATAATATCGGTCAAACGGCTTCCGTCCGGGTTTTCGCCGGCCGGTTCCGGTTTGATCTCAACGCGTTTGAAAGCATCGGTCGCGTAAAGATTTTGCTCGCTCGAAAAAATATCGGCGGCGCGTAAAACCTGACCGGAGCGTAAATTGACGGCTTTCAAAATAGCCGCTCGCGTGGTTTTAGAATCGCCATAAACCAAAACGCGGTTGATGAAAACCTTTTTCCCTTCGCTTTCGACTTTGTACACTATTTTTACGCGGTCTTGCGTCTCGTCCGTCCCGGATTCGATAATACCGTAACTGATCCTGGCGTCGTAAAACCCTTCGTTTGAATAATATTCCGCAAGTTTTCTTTGCCCGTTGAGAATACGTGCGCGTGAATATTTTTCACTGATCAGATTTGGTAATTCGGTTTTCAAAACCGCATCGGAAAAAGCGGTGTTGTCCGTAATATCGACGTTTTCAATTCGCGTCGGTTTTCCTTCTTCGACGACAAACGTGATGATCAAATTTTCACCGTTTGGCGAAACGCCCTGTTTAACCGAAACTTTCGCCTCGCGGTAGCCGAGTTCGCGCATCAGCGATTTAATGGTTTCGACATCTTCTTTGAGCAGCTCGGCGCTTGTAAAACCATTTCCGTAGCCGAGATAGGGAATAATGCCCAAAATAGATGCTTCCTGCGATTCGAGAATCGTTCTGATCTCGGCGATCGGCAAAAATTCTGTGCCTTCGAGACGAATATCAACGAGTTTTAATTGACGGTTCAGATCTGCCTGATATTTGACCTCAACCGCTCGTTTGGTCAAATCGGCGCCGCTCAGTGCGGAACATAAAAGATTTGTTTCGTTGACCGTATAACTCGTTTCCGCTTCGGTCAGCGCGGGCAAAACGGAACAAACTGGCGTTACCTCGGCGAAAAAATAACCTTGCTCCTGAAAATAATTTTCGAGTCGCCGCTGGCCTTCAACAATCGCCGAATAATCGAGCGTTCCTTCGCGTTTGATCGGGAAAAGTTTGGTTTGCGTTCCTTCGCCGACTTTTTCGTTTTTGGCTTCGACCGATACTTTTACAACCGCGCCGACTTTGCCCGTCAGATTGATGTTGACCTTATTGGTTTCGGATTCAAAAACAACGCGCGGTTCGGTTAATTCGGGCGCCAAAAAATTCTCGTCGCGCAAGGCTTTACGGATTCGCTCGACATCTGCGTTCCGTTTTTCGAGCGAATAATACTCGCCCGGCTGCAGTTTTAGTTTCGAGCGAAATTTATTAACGTCAAAACCTTCGATCTCGATCTTAAATTCACCGACTTTGGCTTGTTCATTCGGCGTGACATTAAACACAACACCGACGCGAGTTTCGGCTGATGCCGGTTTTTGGGCAAAGGTCACTTCTGATTTGTAATAACCGTGTTCGCGCAGGTATTCGAGAATCGAACCGGCGTTGTTTTGCAGGATCTGTTCGGTAACGGGATTTCCGGGCGTGACGAGATTAAGCCGGAACAGCAATTCGTCCTCGGTAATTTTATCGCCGACTGCGTTGCCGAGAATGATCGAAACGCGTTCAGCCTGCGTTTTGCGTTTGATGATAAAACGCAGGCGGACGGCATTTGCGCCGGCTTCGCTGGCTTCAACCGTTACGGAAACAACTTTTTTGGTGTCGTAAATTGCCTGAATCGCTTCACGGATCCGCACGCTCGAATACGTTTTGCCGAGGGTGTTGCGGGCGATCAGGCGAAACTGTTCGGCGGCAGAAAGATCGCGGTCATTGCCTTCGAAAGTAATATCGAGGGGTTCGACGATCTCGCGGTTTTCATATTTATTTTGAGCAGAAACATTAAAAACAAAAAGCAAACCACCGAGCCACAAAGCCGCAGAGAGGTGAAAACAAACACTTGAAAAACGTCTAAATGTTTCAATAAATTTTCTAAACTCCCGCCTTGAACTCACCATTATTTCTCGCTCTATCAATGTTCAATGAACAAAATCTCCAAAGATTCCCTAACCGAATATATCTTAAATTTCAAGAAAATATTTGTTTTATGAAGTGTAAATTACAGTGTAACAAAAAAAAATCTTGACAAGAAAATAAAACAAGCGTTAGATGCAACGCCTCAGAAA
>JANPDZ010000304.1:0-2377 GCA_031431735.1 Acidobacteriota bacterium
TTTTTTTTTAAACTTTGGTTTTACAAAGGCCGTCCCGGGGGGGGGTGGATTGGGGGTTGAATTTTTGTTTGTAGCCCCGCTTTGCGGGGGCTTTACTTCGGTCGGTCGCCCCGCCCCACGCCGGGACTACAAACTCCGAACTAAAAAAAGCACGTTGTCCGAAAACAACGTGCTTTTAGTTTTTTAATTAAAAATTAAGGTTTGTTAGCCGGTTTGTTAGCCGGTTTATCATCTTTCTTTTCATCTTTCTTTTCTTCCGGTTTGTTCATCGGTTTGGCGGTGTTATCAGCCGGTTTAGCGGTGTTATCAGCCGGTTTAGCGGTATTAGCCGCATTTGTTGCCGGCTTATTTCCGTTTCCTGTGTTTGTGCCGTCAGCCGGGCAAGCCGCGCCTAACAAGCCTAATGTTAATACTGCTGAAAGAGCAATTACTTTTTTCATTCGATTATATTCTCCTGTCTTCTTCAAAGAATGTTATTTTTACTTTATTGTTTAACGACCGTCCTAGGACAGTCGTGTTCCTCAACTAAATTATTTGGAACATTCGACAATATAAAAGGCTATTTTTGTTAAGTCAACCCAAAAATGATAAAAAAACCCGTTTTTGAAAAAAAAAATCGCAAATTAATTTTATTTTTATCGTCATTCATCCTCACAAAGACGAATTGATGAATAAAAATCAGGTATTGACTTAAGTGTGGCCAAAAAGTTATCTTAAATTTAGAGGTTTTTCCCGAAAACCGCACCTGCTTCACCTTTCCGGAGCTTCCAAAATCTTTTTCAAATCTATGAAAAATCGCCAAATTTCCTTGTTTTCAAGCAAAATCGTCGGTTACAGCATTATTTTGACCGCCGTTTTTTCGTTCGCCGTCATCGTCGCGACGTTTTTTATTTCCAATTCCGACATTGCATCTGAAACGAAAACAACGATTTATTTGGCAATTGCGATCGCGTATCTTTTTATTTGTGCCGGATTTTATTTCTGGCAGCGGGGAAAATTGTCGGATTTTCAGGCGGAACAAGCCGTTTCGGCTTTTAACGAAGAAATTGAAGGAAAACTGCTCGTGCTGGAAGAAGCCAATGAATTTTTCGGCGCGTCGCTCAAAACTTCCGATATGTTTCGGCTGGTTGCGAGCCGTATTAATGAAATCGTCTCTTTTACGACTTGCGTGCTGTTTCTGCGCGGCGAAGACGATAATGTGATGCAGATAAAATATGCGGTCGGCGAAAATTCGCGCGAATTTATGAATTTTCGGGGCGACACGAACAAAGGTTTGGCGGTCAAGGCGTTTCTGAGCTGTAAATTGCAGATTGATTCGCCGCTTTTATATGAAAAAAGAGTTTTTCCGCACGAGATGTTGAAAGATCTTCAAACGGCCGTTGCCGTGCCGCTTATCAATCGCAGTGAAGCCTTTGGCGTTTTGGTTTTATACTCAGCGACGGAAAACAGTTTTGACGACAATGCGCAGACGCTTTTGCAAGCGGTCGGCGAACGTATCGCGCCATTATTTGCCAATTCTTTTGCTTTTGAAAAGAGTCTTGCCAATGCGCTGACAGATTCGCTGACGAATTTGCCGAACGAACGCGCCTTTTTTCTGATTCTGGAAAATCAACTGGCAGAATCGCATCGTTATCGCGATGAACGGTCATTGACGATTTTGGCGATGGATATACGCAATTTCGCGGAGATCAATCAGAAATTCGGACATGCCTCCGGCGATAAGCTATTGGCTTTTGCCTCGGAGATGATCAAGAAACAGCTTCGGCAGATGGACGTTTTGACACGCGCCACCGGCGACGAATTTTTGGCGATACTGCCGACGGCGAACGAAAAGATCGCGGCGGATGTCATCGAAAGAATAAAACGCGGCTTTGTTTCGGCTCCGTTTCAGATGTCAGAGAGTGAAAACATCAATCTCGAAATAAATTTCGGCGCGGCGACCTTCTGGCGCGACGGCGAAACCGCCAATGAATTGCTGAAAACCGCGTTGCTTAGAAAAGGACAAGACAAATCGGCTGAAAAAGGCAAAGTCCTCTGGTTTCCGAAAGAGTTCGTCAATTAAGATAAATTATCACCACAAAGACACAAAGGGCACAAAAATTTTTATTATTTTCTTTGTGTCCTTTGTGTCTTTGTGGTGATAATATTTTTGGAAACAAAATAAACTTTTCGTTATCGTTTTGCGTTTAATCGATAGCAAATTGAACGACAAATTTACGGAATGCAATCAGGAACAAAACTCGGACGATACGAGATTCGCCAAAAAATCGGTGCCGGCGGAATGGGCGAAGTTTATCTGGCGATGGACGAACAGCTTGATCGTCAAGTCGCGCTCAAGGTTCTGTTGCCCGAATTTTGCTGTGACCGAGAGCGAACC
>JANPDZ010000305.1:0-4103 GCA_031431735.1 Acidobacteriota bacterium
AAGAACCAATCTTGCGGATAAAAAATCGCCTTGCCTTTCTCATCAAATATTTTTGCTTTGGAAAGTTGCGGATAAATTTCAACTTTATACAATTTTAGAGGAATTAACTTTTTATCTTCGCTTTTCAAGCAAATCGCCCAAGCAAATTTTCGCGCCCAACCTTTTCCAATCTGAGCTATCTTTAATTCGGCAAGATTATATTCATCTCTCAAATTATCCTCAGAATTTTGGTTTTCTTTGTTCATATTCCTTTCTTTCGGTGAGTGTCAAAACTCTGACACTGATGATGCGAATTCGTTCGTTGCGCTCCGTAAATGACACAAATAAATTACGAAATTTGTCCGACATACCGATTATAATAAATCTTTGCTCCTGAAACGAATGGTCGGGGTCTTTGAAAATAATAAAGAACGAGTCCTCGAAAACAGTTACGGCTTCTTCAAACGAAACCTGATGTTTTTTTAAGTTTTCGGCTGCTTTTGATTTACTCCACTCAAAATTGTTAAAAATCAAATTATCGTTGCCTTTGCTTTTCATCTCATAACTCAAAGAATAACTTGTTCAAATCAATATTCCAAACTTAACTTTTATAAACAGGTATTTTTTTCCATAAAAGCGAAACTTATTTTCTGCGGGATGACAAATAAATTCCGCTAAGCTATGATTTTTATACAAAGATGTCAGTTGTAGAAGATTCAATTAAACCAAAAGAGATTTCAAAACCCAAAACCGCGCCGATTGGCATTCGTGTTTTGGATTTTTTGAGTTCGGTGCGTTTCGGCGTTGTCCAGCTGTGTATTCTCGTGTTTCTTTCGATGCTCGGAATGCTGATCATTCAGCAGAACGTGCAAGGGTTTGACGCTTCGTATGCGGTGCGAACGCCGGCTGAAAAGTTAATTTACGGTTCTCTCGGCCTTTTCGACATCTATCACAGTTGGTATTACAAGCTTTTTCTCTCAATCCTTTCGCTCAACATCGTGCTCGCTTCAATTGACCGATTCCCGTCTGCCTGGAAATATATTTCATCGCCAAAACTTTCAGCGACGCGTGGCTGGTTGCTGAACCAACCGATCAATGATGTCATCAATATCAACGGCCGTGATGAAAAAGAAATTGCCGATAAAATCAGCGAGGCTTTTGTCAAAAACGGATTTAATCCGCGCATTACCGAAGAAGTCATCAAATCTTATGCAACAGATGAAAACGGCAAGAAAAATTTTGATATTACAGAGAGTAAAAGCTCTTTATATGTTTTCGGTGAAGGCGGCAAAATAAATCGTTTAGGTGCGTATGTCGTCCACGTTTTTTTGCTGACCTTGTTTTTGGGACATTTTGTTGCCTTGCAAACCGGTTTTGATGCTGATATTCGACTCTCGCCCGACACAAATGTGGTGATTCAGAGGGATTTCAATGTCGCACAGAAAACTGATTCAATTCAACTTATCGAATTTAATTTGGACAAGCAAGAGCGTTTTAATGTCCAACTGCCATTTACGATCACCTGCACCGAAATCGGGCAAAATTTGATTGACCCGAATGGTTCGCTTGATGTCACCAACACGCTCGATTGGCGGACACAAATAAAAATTGACGATCCGCAATACGGGCAGACAATTGCCGATGTTAGTCTGAACAATCCCTATTCATATCGCGGCTATCGTTTCTTTCAGGCTCAAACTGTGCCTTTTGGTAGTGCAAGTATGATGACGCTTGAATTAAAACCGGAAAAGGAAGGCGAAAAGCCTGTTACAATTGAATTAAAACGAAACGAAACCGTCAAATTAGCAGACGGAACAACAATCGCTTACAACTCATTTTTACCTGATTTTGTCATGCAAGGCGGACAACCGACGACCAAAAGCGGCGATTACAACAATCCGGCGGTTGTTTTAGATGTGACTCCGCCGAATGGTGAAATGATCAAGATTTTTGCGTTTGCCAATAAATTGCCCGACAATGCGCCGATCAATGCGCCGAAAGCAGGCTATCGTTGGCGATTGACCAATTACGAAAGATCACCTTTAGCCCATATTTTATCAATCAAATATGATCCGTTTAATGCCGCATTCATTGCCTGGTATATCGGCGGTTTCGGTCTGATCGGTGCTTTGATCTTTGTCTTTTTCTTCTCGCACAAAAGAGTGTGGGCAATGATTGAGAAAAAAGCGGATAACGAGTTTGAAGTCGTGCTTGGCGGAAACGCCAATCGAAATAATCAGGCGTTAGAAGATAAATTTAAAACCATTATTGATTCTCTTACGTCTTATAAGTTGTCAGAACAAAAAAATCGATAGTATTAACAATTATGGAAGAAGTTAGCAGAATTCAAAACGAAATCTTTTCTAAGCAGGGAAAATCCGAGGTTGATTCGAATCTTAAAAGTTATTTACCCGTGATTTTCGTGATATTGGGATCATTTTTGATGCTCGGTTTGCGCCTTCAGATCGGCGCGAATTTTATCACCGACACGGCACTGATGATGTTGGCTTTGGCGTGTTATATTTTAGCCGCACTTTTTCAAGTAACCAATCTATACGCGCCGTCGGAAATGGCTCAGAAAATCGGTTTGTGGGGCGCGACACTTGGTGTTTTCTTTAACCTTTCGAGTTGGTTGGTCCGTTGGGTTGTGGCTTATGATGCCGAGCTTTTTAAGCTCAGAGAAAGCGGCAATATGGCAACGCCGTGGCTGTTTCGTTATATTCCGTTTGCCAATCTTTATGATCTGAGTCTCGCGTTTGCCTTTGGTGCCGGTATTTTTACACTGCTGCTCGCAAACCGCAAACATTTTCAATTTTTGAGCGCGTTCACATTACCGCTCGCGGCATTGATCCTGACATTGGCACGATTTATCGGCGGTGAATTGATTGATCTGCCGCCCGTGCTTGATTCATATTGGCGGCCGATACACGTCGGCGTCGCAAGTTTAAGTTATGGCGTGGCTTTGGTTTGTTTTGCGATTGCCGTGATTTACTTGCTTAAAGATAAGGTCAAAGTCGAATCAATGGCGATCTTTTCGAGCATTTTTGCGATTGCCGTGATCGCTTCTGTGAGCGGCGCGTCAGTTGTCACGCAAGCCGTCTATCGAGCGGGAACTTTTATTCCGAGCACCGGCGGCGCAAAACCCTTTAACGCCTTTTTCCGCCTTGAAATTCCCTACGTCGGTTGGACTCTTGCGTTGGCGGCGATTCTTTTGCTTGGCGTGGTTGCCGCATTTATTTCTTACCATTATCAAAACAATGAAAGCGCGAGAAAAATCGGACATATTTTGCTGAAAGGCGCACTCGCCGCGCAGATCTTAGCGATTATCTTTTTAATTTCGGGCATTAAATCGGCCGATAATATTTACCCGAAATTACAAACGCAACTTGTGCAGAATCCGGGTCAATTCGTTACCGTTGGCAAAGAAATTGCTTCAAAACAAGGTCTTTCAGCGACAGAATTTGCGGCTTTAACCCCAAAGCAATTCGAGCAAGCAGGTAAGCAATATTTCCAAAACAACGGTGACAAAATGTTTCTGAGCCTCAATACTAATCCGGTCGAACTCGCCGGGTTAATAACGGCTCTCGCCGGAACATTTTTCGTTTTGATGTTTTCATTCCGCACCGAAAAACTACTCGAAAGATTGCCGTCATTGGAATCGCTCGACGGTTTGATGTATAAAACGGCAAGTCTCGCTTTTGCCGGTTTGGCAATGCTCCTTATCACGGGCGCGATCTGGGCAAATGAATCGTGGGGCAGACCTTGGGGTTTTGACTCGAAAGAAACCGGCGCATTAGTTGCGTGGTTGACATACGCGGCGTTTCTGCATACACGGATTTCTCGCGGTTGGCGCGGCCGAAGTTCAGCCTATTTTGCGATTGTTGGATTTTTACTCGTAATTTTCACATATCTCGGCGTGAGTTATCTGCTTCCGGGTTTGCATAGTTACGCCTAATGTTCATTTATCAAGAATCGAAAACTGTTACTTTGCAATTTCGATTCTTGATTCCCTAAGTTTTAAGATTTTTTAATGCAAAAATATATTTTAACCGGAGCAGGTTGTTTAATTGTCGGTTTTTTTGTCGGTTTTTTTGTTTCAAACAATATTAATCGCAACACTAATT
>JANPDZ010000306.1:0-5565 GCA_031431735.1 Acidobacteriota bacterium
TAATCCGGCGACGGAACCGACTGCCGATTTTGGGAAAAGGTCTGACGGCAAAGTTTGGACATTATTGATCCATACCTGAAATCCAAATAAAACAACACCGATAAGTGCTAAAGCGAGCATTGAATCCGAGGTGTATGCCGCTAAAATTCCCGCCGGCATCAAACACGCCGCGAATCCAATAACCACTTTTCTCGCATTATTTACCGACCAACCTCGACCGATTAGAAATCCTGACAACCATCCACCAAACAAACTTCCTGCATCCGCCGCGACATACGGCACCCAAGCAAAGAGCCCGATTTGTGTTAAATCAAAATGGTGAACTTCGTTAAGAAATAACGGCAACCAGGTGATATACAACCACCACACAGGATCGACCAAAAATCTTGCTAAAACGATTGCCCAGGTTTGGCGATGAGTTAACAGCTGAAACCATCCCGGCGGTTTCTGTTCGGTCTCAAGAGCTTCTTTTGGTTCATCATCCGCCCGAATCAAATCGTATTCTTTTTTTGTCAGCCATTTGTGATTTTCCGGCGAATCATAAACCAGCCACCAAAACATCAACCAAATAAAACCCAATGCACCGGTAACAATAAAAGTTTCGTACCAATGCCCAAAATATGCTGTTAATCCAACAATAACCGGAGGAGCAACAATCGAACCAATTGCCGCACCACTATTGAAAATCGCCATTGCAAGGGCACGCTGGCGAGTTGGAAACCATTCAGCAACCGTCTTTGCCGCACCTGGCCAGTTTCCCGCTTCGCCGAGTCCGAGCATGAATCGAAAGAAACTAAAACTCCTCAACCCTGTCGCATAAGCGTGCAGCATCGCAGCAACCGACCAAACCACAACTGAGACCGAAAACCCTTTTTTAATACCAATCCGGTCGTAGAGTTTTCCGGAAAGGCTTTGACTAATTGTATAAGCTAGTAAAAACCAAGTTGCGATGCCGCCAAATTCAGTTTTTGTTAGCTTTAAGTCCGCAATGATCAACGGTGCCAGCACGGAAATAGTCAGACGGTCGATATAATTGATCAGCGTGGCGAAAAATACCATGCCTATAATTACCCAACGCACGCCGTTGAATTTAAAGCCGCCGACTTCGATTTGATTGTCGTTTGTTGTCATTTCGCTATTTCGCTTTTTAGAAAATCCAGGTTAATCACGGAATCGTGTGCTAAAAAAGAACGTGGAGTCTGAAATTAGCAAAGTTACGAAATCCGAATGCTCTTCTTCTTTCAACTTTTCAGTTTGGGTTATTTGCGATTGCACACGATTCCGTATTGAACCGAAAATCATTTCCCGAAAATGATTCTTACCATTTTCGCCCTACATTTATTTGTTACTATCGATATAAAATCTATCTCAGCTTGGCTTGACTGTTATCGATAACTTATCATTGCAAAATAATTGACCATTCCATCTCATTTCGGTGAAGTTGTCGAACCTCTGATGATAAGTTCGCATTCAAGAATCATTTCTTCCCGCTTTATTGTTTGATTCCTCTCAATTCTTTTAAGAAGATATTCGGCAGCAATCGAACCTTGGCTTCGGGTCGGCTGGCGAACTGTGGTCAAAGTCGGCGAAGTATGAACGGCGGTCGGAATATCGTCAAAACCGACAATCGAAATGTCGCTGGGAATGCGCAATCCGGCTTCTTTTATCGCGTTGATTGCACCAATTGCGGTGAAATCATTTCTTGCAAAAACCGCAGTCGGGCGATTTGGTAAAGCCAGAAGTCTTTTCATCGCCTCATATCCGAGTTTTTCAGTCGAATATCCCGGCGAATCATCGTCAGTATCGGTTTTTCCTGTGACATATCTTTCCTCGATTGGCAAGCCGTTGTCGTTCAATGCTTTCAAATATCCCTGAAACCGCTTCAAATTTTTTCCGCTGGCAAGAGTTGCACCGATAAAAGCGATTTTTCTGTGTCCTAAATCAATTAAATGCTGTGTTGCCTGAAAACCACCGTTCAATGCGTCCGCAGTAACAGAATCAGCGTTTTCATCTTGAAAATCGCGTCCGATACAGACCACCGAAACGCCTCGTTTGATCAATTCGTGTAAGTGTTCATCTCCGATTTTGTTAGAACGGGTCGCGACAATAATGCCGTCAACCTGATGGTCTGCCAGAGAATCGAATGCCGCTACGTCTTCTTTCGCACTATGTTCGCTGATACAAATAAAAAGGTTATAACCGCGTTGGCTTGTAATCTCACGAATTGCACGGGCAAGTTCTGCCGCATATGGATTTGCTATATCGCCCAGCACCAAACCAATCGTATCTGTCCGTTGTCGTTTCAGCCCGCGTGCGAGCCTATTCGGACGATAGTTCAAATCGTCAACCGCTCGCAGGACTGTTTCCCGCGTCTCATCGCTGACGTATCCGTTTTGATTGACAACTCTTGAAACTGTCATCGAAGTTACCCCCGCCATTTTTGCAACGTCGCGAAGGGTCGTCGATTTTTTAGAATTTAGATTTGCCATTATTCAAAAGAATATGTGAACGATAACATATATTTTTCTTCAAATCAAGACCTGGGTGTTTTTTTTTATCCATATCATCGAAAATACTAATTTCCGTTCAAAAAACAAATGAGCAAAATGTCGCAAAACTTATGCTCACCTGCTTAGATTCGGAATAAGTGATAGGTGAAAAGTGATAGGTGATAGGTAAAACCCACGTATCACTTTTCACTTATTCCGAATAACAATCAACCGCATAACTTCGAAGTTAATGCGCGCTTGCGTGCGTCGGCAATAAACCTTTTTTTACTTTTTACTGAGGCATTACGTCCAAAGTCTAAAAGAAATATTTTCATTTAGGCGATTAATTTTTTTTATGACCTCGTTGAACATTACTAAAAAGCGAGGGATTTTTCACATTTGCCGTGAAAATTTACCCTTTTAAATGGGATGTAAATTTTCAACCAAAGAGATTTTGTAATGTTTTCGGACATTTTGATTAGGAACAATTCTTGCGTTTATTGATAATTAGGTAAGGAGCAAAACATATATGAAAATCTTAATAGCAACAGATGGTTCGGATTTCAGTCGCGTCGCAATTGAGGAATGTTGCCGCATATTGTCAATATCGGCAACCACGCCGATAAAAATTGTATCGATCTATGAACAGATGGCACCGATGGCGACCGAGCCGTTTGCAATTTCGGCGCAATATTATCAGGAAATGATGGATTTAGAGCGAAAACAATGCTTAACTTTTGTTGAGGATTCAGCCGCGCAAATCAAGAGGTCATTTCCCGATTCAAATCTCTCCGTTGAAACTGAAGTTAGATTAGGCACGCCGGCGCGCGTGATCGTTGATGAGGCAAAAGAATGGCAAGCGGATTTGATCGTCGTTGGTTCACACGGACGCGGTTTTTGGGGGCGATTGACACTCGGTTCGGTTTCGGACGCAGTTGTTCATCACGCGCCGTGTTCGGTTTTGATCGCACGGCAGGAATCTAAAAGTTAGAAAAAGGAGTAAAAAAATTATGTCAGACACAATCGAAGTAACGCATTGGACGAATTATTTCAAGAGTTTTTCGGAGCAAAATATAAATCGTCCCGTGAGGTTAGAAATTTTCGGCGAATTGGGCGCGATGGAAGAGGTCAAAAGACTTCCTTTTGCGGGAATTTATGTTGAACTTTCGGGCGCGAATGCACCGCGTATCGAGATTTTGCTTGGCGGTTTGTCGGCAAATGAAACCGCCCATTTAACGCATACGGTTGCCAATGTTCAAACGATAATGGCGCGTGCCGGAAGCGATAATCTGGAAACGGCAGTCGAGTTTGAATCAGCGGACGGCACCAAAACTCTGTTGAGTTTTGAGACAAACACTGCGGAATCTAAAACGGCTTGACGAAGGATTTTGGGGTAGATGATCCGGCAAAAAACGATGCTATCGGTCTGTGCTAGCCATAATTTGAAGAAAAGCCTAAAATAACGGAAAACAGTGAAAAATAAGGCAATCGAACAAAAAGCACAGGGCGATTCGGGGAAAAGCGGCGAACAGATTTCCTACTTTTCCCAAGCCCGAAAATCGTTCACGCTGTTGCGTTCGATATTTTTGCTTTCACTGCAAAATCTGCGCGCCAATAAACTCCGCACATTTCTGACTCTTTTGGGGATCATCGTCGGCGTCGCGGCGGTGATTTCGGTCGTCACGATTATCGAAGGTTTGAATCAAACGGTTGCTTCGACCTTTTCTGCTAACGGTTCGACCGTCTTTACGCTTTCAAAAAATCCGAGCGTCATCACGAGCCGCGAGGAAATGATTAAAATGAATAAACGCAAGGACATCACAAAGGAAGATGCCGATGCGGTCGTGCGTTTATGCCGCAGTTGTCAGCGAATCGGTTGGTGGACACGCGGCAGTGAGACGGTCAAAAGCGCGCTTTCTTCCGCCGACAACGTGATGATTCGCGGCGCGTCAGGTTCGATTTTCGAGATCGAAGCTTTGCAGATCGAAACAGGCCGAAGCTGGACTGAAAACGAAGAAAATGCCGGGCAATACGTGGCGGTTATCGGTGCGGATATTGTCAAAAATCTTTTCAACAACGCGGCACCCGAAACAGTTATCGGGCAGGAAGTTCGCGCTCATGGCGGCGTTTTCCGCGTGATCGGCGTAGCGAGCGCGCAAGGCACGATTTTCGGCATTTCGCGCGATAATTTTGTGATGATCCCATACCAAACCGCCCGTAAAGTTTTGCCTGTGCGGGATTCGTTGATCGTTGATATACAGGTTGCGCGTTCGGCTGATCTGGTCAATGCGAAAGACGAAGTAACGGCAATTATGCGGACGCGGCGCGGCAAGATCAGTCTGATAGTCGGCGAAGAAACGCAGGAAGACGAAGGTTTTGCGGTCGAATCGTCAGACCTTTTTGTAGGACTTTACAAAGATGCGACCGACAATATTTATCTCGTGACGGTCGGCGTTTCGGCAATTTCGCTGGTTGTCGGAGGGATTGTCGTGATGAATATTATGCTCGTCTCGGTGGTTGAGCGAACAAAGGAAATCGGGCTCAGAAAAGCGGTCGGCGCACGGCGGCGCGATATTCTGGAGCAATTCTTGAGCGAAGCCGTGATAATTGCGTCAATCGGCGGATTGATCGGCGTTTTCGTCGGCTTTGCGTTGGCTTATCTGATTTCTTTTTTGGTCGGATTCCCGGCTTTGATCAGTTATTGGTCAGTAGTTTTAGGAGTCAGCGTGTCGTCAGTAGTCGGAATTGTCAGCGGAATTTATCCGGCGTGGCAAGCCGCCGCGCTCAATCCAGTCGAGGCGATGCGAAAGGAATGATTCGATTTCGGATTTCGGATTTCGGATTTCGGATTTAGTCTGATAATCCCAAATCCGAAATCCCAAATCCGAAATCCCAAATAGGTATGATAAAGATTGACGACATCAAAGAATCGGCGGCAATGGCGATTGACACGATCAGAACGAACAAGATTCGTTCGGGGCTGACGATTTTGGGTGTTATGGTCGGAGTCGTGACGGTGATGTTTATGGTTTCGATCATTCAGGGTTTGAACCGTTCGTTTGCCAAACAGCTCGAA
>JANPDZ010000307.1:0-5697 GCA_031431735.1 Acidobacteriota bacterium
AATAAAGGAAAATGAACCAAGAACTAATTTTCAAAGAACTACAAGTTAAAAATTACTTGCTAAATTGGCGAGAAAGTAGAAATGTGTCTAGTTTTGACTTGACACCGAAGCCGTCTTTATAGATGCGCTCCAGTCATAACTATTTACAGAGGCATTACTCAAACACTTTATCAACCGGCGTAATCGTGACATCCGCCGCTTTGACGCGGATCGGATAGGTTTCGATGATCTTGTCTTCGTCGGTGATCTCCTTTGGTTTCGGCGCGGCGTAGGCGATTTTGGCGGGTTTGTTTTTGACGATCTCGTCGCGCAAGCCTTCGGCGTCTTTCGTTATCATCACAACACGCATTTTGTTTGTTGAAAGATATTTTTTGATCGCCGCGTTGACATCCGATAAAGTCAACTTGGCGAGATTATCTTTCATAAACTGGTTGTAATTGCCGATTCCGTAAAATTTGCTATCGAGCGCGTAGCCGAGTTCGGCATCTTTGGTTTGCGTTAAGATGTTGACGTATTTCGTCAAAAAGTTGCGCGTGTCTTCAAAGGTTTTTTGATCTAAACCGTTTTTGACCAATTTATCATATTCGTAAAGCGCGGCACGGAGCGCGAAATTTCCGTTGTTTGGTTCGACGGGGCGAATCCAGATCTGGAAGATCTGAAACTTGCGCCCAAGGTTCGGGTCGGGTTCAAACTGGAACATTCCGCGCGGAAAATATTCGATATACGCATAATCGCCGTAGTTCAAACCGCGCAGTTCGCGCAGACGACCGTAAAGATAGCTGTTTGACGAGCGGTGCTGTCCGAAATACGAAGCTACAAGGGCGAGCGCGGCGTAATCTTTGCCGAACGAACGATTAACGTCAATCGGAAAGCCGAGAGAAATCGCCGTCGCACGGGTTTCGCGCTTGACGATGTCAATCTTCATTCCATCGGTTAAATTTGGCGGCGCGAGTTTGCGCATTTTCTTGGCGCCTTTCGGTAATTTCTTGAAATCGGCTAACAGTGTGCTTGAAAATTTCGTATTGAAACCGCCGGAAAGTCCGACGACCAGATTTGCCTGCGAATAATTTTGCTTGTAAAAATCTTTCACATCCTGAAGTGTCAGTTTTTCGAGCGACGAAACTTTGCCGATTGAAAGATTCTCATACACGGTGCCGGCGTAAATTATGTTGTAAAGACGCTCTTTCCCGAGTTCTTCGTCGTTGCCTTCGCGCAAACTTACTTTCAGATAATTGATCGCGTTCTGTTTGAGCCGCGTAAAATCGTCTTCGCGAAATCCGGGTTCGAGCAGCATTTGACGAATGATCGCGTAATACTTCGGCAGATTGTCAACGTGTGTTTGCCCGACAAAAGTCGTCATTTCCTTGTCGGTCTGTGCGCCGAAACCTGCCGCCATCGGATAAAACTGTTCGACGATCTGATCATAAGTCAAATTTTTACTTCCGCCTTGCGCGATCATCGCCGAAGTCAGCGCAGACAAGCCTTCTTTGCCTTTGGGATCGTCAATCGAACCGGTCAGAAATTGAATGCGAAGCGAGATCAGCGGCGATTTGCTCGGCTGAAAGACATTGGCGGAATTCATATTTTTTTGTGCAAAATACGGCATTGCGGTTAAAGCCGTGATGATGAATAAAGTTAATGATGCTTTAAGATATTTGAAAATCGGATTCATAATGTTTCTCAAGGAATAATTTCAAAAGCCTCACAATGCTGCGGGCGAAACAGACCGAAATCGCGTCGGTCAACGGTTAAAATACGTTTGATGTCAAGTCTTTCGGCAATTGCCATAATTATCGAATCAACAAAATCTATCTTGCTGTCTTGGTATTTTTCCAAAATTTCAGCCGAGCGTGCTAAATCTTGAGTAGTGGCTGAAATGATTGGCAATTCTCCATTGGCAAGGTAATTCAAAAAAGTCGTCAATGTGTCATAACCGCTTTGACGCAAAATCAAATAAGCCAATTCTGTCAGTACGACTTCAGGCAAAAGCATTCTGTTTTCAATCTGAAATATCTCCGCACAGGCTTTGTGATGAGAATCAGATTCGTCTAAAACGGCAAGTATAAAACCTGTATCAATCAACGAGTTCATCTTTTAGAGTCCAGCCGCTGCGGCGTGTGATTTCGTTTGACAAAATTTCTTCGGCACGTTCGGAAGTGTCGCTTTGACCACTTTTAAACATTCCGATTAGAGACAAACGAGTAGGTTTTTCGTCATTTTCTTTTTCGTTCACGTCAACATTTTCCAATTCTTCAACAAACTCCAAAACTTTTGTTTGTTTAGTAATCGGCAAATTATGAACTTTTTGGGCAATAATAGTTTCGATATTCATAGTACAAATTTTACTTTTTCGTTGCCAGCGTGACAATCGTTTGATTATTTTCGGTGAAATATTTCGCGGCAAACTTGCGGATGTCTTCGGGCGTGACCGAATCGTAAAGCGCGAAAACCTTGTCAACCGTGTCGGGCGAACGACGCAGCGCGATGTATTGCGCCAGCGCACCGGCAATCGCGTCGTTGCTGTTCATTCCCAAAACAAAACCGTAACGAAGGCGTGAACGAGTTTCGTCCAGTTGTTTTTGCGGGACGAGTTCGGTCGTGTAGCGTTGGTAGGTTTTTAAGATTTCGCCCTGCACATAATCCATATCTTTGACATCTTTGATTTGTGCATATGCGGTAAAAAGTTCGGGGTCAATATGATTGTCTGCGTCTGCCGCGACGAAAACGGCTTTTTGTTCCTGCAAAACGAGCTTTTGTGAAATGTCGGAATTTTCACCAAAGGCGATGATCGAGAGCAAATCGAGCGCGGCTTTATCTTTTTCGGTTTCGGAAAATGCCGGCGCGCGATAGGCAATCTGCACGATCGGCAACGTCGCCGAATCCCATTCGATATGTTTCCGGCGCGGCGCGGTTTGCGGTTTTTCGGCGGTTATTTGGGTTTTGTAATCGCCCCGTTGCCAACCACGGTAATATTTTTTGACCATCGCCAGGACTTCCGCCTGTTTGACATCGCCGACAACGACGATCGTCGTATTTTCGGGGCGGTAAAAACGTTTGAAAAACTGCCACGCGTAATCGTATTGATTCGGATAATCTATGATGTCGGCGATATAGCCCATCGTCGTGTGGCTGTAAGTATGTTCTTTGAAGGCAGTTTCGCGCATCACTTCATACATTTTGAAGAACGGCGACGCGCTGTTTTTGTTGTATTCGCCCAAAACCGCGCCCGCTTCGGTTTTGTATTGTTCTTCGGAAAACTTCAATTTCTGAAAACGATCGGCTTCGAGCCTCAAAATTTCATCCAGATCTTCTTTGGCGAAGGTTTCGTGATAAACCGTGCGGTCATCCGATGTGTAGGCGTTTGAAGATGCGCCGGCTTTTTGCATAATTTCATCAAACGAGCCGGGCGGATAATTTTCGCTGCCGCGAAACATCAAATGTTCGAAAAAATGCGCGTAACCGCTTCTTTTTTCTTCGACTTCGTTGCGCGAACCCGCGCCGACGACTGTGTAAAGCGCAACCAGATTCGGGTAATCGGTCGGAACTGTGACGACGCGTAAACCGTTCGGCAAATCGTCAACTTTATATTGATACGGAAAAACCTTGCGCGCCTGCGCCGTGATCGTGACGGCGGAAACCGCAAAAATCAGGATAAAAAATAGTGTTTTCATAGATTCTCTGAAAAATAGATATTTTAATTTAAGGAATGTGTAAAAAATAAGTTATAACGAAGATGTTGAAAATCAAGCGAAATTATCAATTATTCATTATCAATTATCAATTATCTGTTCAGGTTAATAAACGATTGTTACCAGAACAGATAATTGATAATTGATAATGAATAATTGATAAATTCGACTTTCATCAGCAATCATTTCCGGTTTGCAAATAGCTTCTAAGTTATTTTTTACATTTTCCTAAGCCGTGAAAATTCACATTCTCAAAAATATTTTGGCATCTTTTGATTAATAATGTAACTCTAAGCGAAAGTTGCCCGAATGCACAGGAAAAATTTTTAACTCTCCCAAACAAACAGATGTTTTGAGAATGCACATTTTATTATCTAAGAATAACAAAACACGCATTTCTTTTAAACAAACGGACGGTTGAAAAATATTTTTAAAATTCTTCTTGTAATTTCTTAAGTTTTAGTGTATAAACCATAGTGGACAAAACATTTCTTGTTTTTTGACATAGGAGGTCTAATGAAGCTAACCAGAAGTTTGACGAGCTTTGCCCTGATTTTTTCCCTGAGTTTAATATCTTTCCTAACTCTTCCGATTCAAACTATTAACGCCCAAGATACGAAAATCGCCTTACAGCGCGGTTATCGTACCGGTTATTCCGACGGTTATATGGCGGGTTATCGCGATGTAATTGACAACACGGCGAAAAACTATGCGCGGCACAGCGAATATACAAAAGCTGACCGGGCGTATAGCAAAGATTACGGCCAGATAGAAGATTACCGCGACGGCTATCAGCAAGGTTTTGAAATCGGCTACAACACGGGTTTTGATAAACGTTCGTTCGACGCGACTTTGCCGACCGAACTGAAAAAACGCGGGACAATAAATTCGGACACAACGACAACGACGACAACAACTACCGAAACGACGCCGACAAATACAACATCGACGACGACAAATACCGATAATACTGTTTCGGACAATACGACAAATACTTCGACAAACGAGCAAACACCGACAAATCAAACCAAAACCAACGAAGTCAGTTATGTGCCGACGAGCGATGCCATCATTGTCATCCCGACGGACACCGAATTGATCATCGAATTGATTGATGAGATCGGGACGGAACGAAGCAAAGAAGGTGATAAATTTACCGGAAAGATCATTTCGCCGATGGAACTAAACGGCGCGATCATCGAAGGCAGAATTTCAAAGATTCAAAAACCCGGCAGAATCAAACGCCGTTCTCAAATGTTGCTTTCGTTTGACCGGATCGTTTTAACCGAAGGACGCTGGAGTAATTTTAACGCGATTCTGACAGAAGTTTTGCCCGTCAAAGGCGACAACGTCAAACAGGTTGACACGGAAGGCACTGTTCAAGGCAAAAGTTCGATCAAAGGTGATTTGACCAAAGTCGGTGGCGCAACCGGCGCAGGCGCACTGGTCGGTGTCGTCGTTGGCGGACCGGTCGGCGCGGCAGTCGGCGCAGGTGTCGGCGCGGCTTTCGGTGTCGGCGCAGTAGTTGTCGAACGCGGCAAACATATTCGTTTGAACAAAGCCCAACAGCTTCGCATCAAAGCAACTTACGAAACACAAATTCGGTAAATAGTTGGCAGTGGCAGTTGGCGGTTGGCAGTTTGGTTTTCGGAAGTCAACATCGTAACAAAAAAACAAAACTGCCGACTGCTACTGTCGACTGCCGATTAAACTTCGGCGCGAAAAAGAGTTGAGCGGCTTGCGCCCTTGAAATCCACGAAAACGGCAAAGTTTTTTTTCCTTCTTTTTTGACTTTGCCGTCTTTCGTGGATAATTTTGTTTAAGGGAAGTTTTTGAGGGATGAGGGATGAGGGATGAATTAAAACCAAAAACCAAAAACCAAAAACCAAAAACCAAAAACCAATGACCATTGCGCTTTTGACCGATTTCGGGACGAGGGATTATTTTGTCGGCGCGATGAAAGGCGCGATCTTGTCAGTCAATCCAAAGGCGCAAATCGTTGATATTA
>JANPDZ010000308.1:0-3339 GCA_031431735.1 Acidobacteriota bacterium
GACGGGAAAATCGTCCTGACCGGTGCAGCTCAGCAATACAAGACTGTTCGTTATACTCAGAACGGCATTCTCGACACCAGTTTCGGCACAGATGGCACCGGTATCGTCAATTTTTATGGCGGCAACGGCATCATTCAGCAGCCGGACGACGGTAAACTCGTCATCGTCAGAAATACCTGGTTCGATTTCCCCGCCTCGGTCATGCGTTTAAATTATGACGGGACGCCGGATTCCACCTTCAGCAATGGCGGCTATCGGAATCTGCTTTGGAACGACAACCACGATAGATTAGAGTTAGAGCCGGACTACGATGTCGCTTTGGACACAGAAGGAAAAATCGTCATCGGCGGCTCGATTCGCTTTAAGACCACATTAGACCATGATAAAACTAATGTCCCGGACCGTGAGTTTGCCCTGGCACGGCTTAATCGCGACGGTTCGGACGACCTTTATTTCGGCTTTCGAGGATTTGTGACGACCAATATGTCGGGTATCGACACAGGCACCGGACTGCTGATGCAGCCCGACGGAAAAATTGTTCTGGCAGGCTACAGTAACGATGGCGGCAGTTTTAGCGTCGCCCGTTACATTCCGATCACTGCCAATAATCCTTGCCGCCCGGTCAGCGACTTTAACGGCGACGGTAAAAGCGACCTCGCTTACTTCAGTACTTCCGCTAATTGGTTTTATCGGTCCAGTTTAAACGGCAGTTCCAATTCTCGTGGATGGGGACAGGTGTCAGACATTATCGTGCCGGCTGACTACAACGGCGACTGCTACACGGATTTTGCGTTTTACCGCGACGGCAACTGGGAAATTATAAGTCCCATTGACGCTATAATCATGAATTCATACCAGCTCGGCGGTCAGGCGGGCGACGTTCCCGTGCCGGCCGATTACGACGGCGACGACTGGGCCGATCCGGCCGTTTATCGCAACGGAACATGGCTTATTAAGCAAACGCGTGCCGGAGATTTGACCGTCCAGTTTGGCCTGCCGAGCGACAAACCCGTGCCGGCTGATTACGACGGTGATGGCAAGGATGATGCCGCCGTCTATCGCAACGGAACGTGGTATCTTTTGCAGAGCAGTCTCGGTGTCGGCATCGTGCAGTTCGGTCTCCCGGGCGATAAACCGGTGGTCGGTGATTACGACGGCGACGGTAAAAGCGACATTGCCGTCTATCGTCCCTCGGACGGAATCTGGTATCTGCTGCAAAGCACTCTCGGATTTGGTGCCGTACGCTGGGGAATCGCGACCGATAAGCCCGTTCCCGCCGATTACGACGGCGACGGTAAAACTGACATTGCCGTGTATCGCAACGGCGACTGGTATCTGCTGCAAAGCACTTCCGGTTATCAGCTTAGAAATTTCGGCGGTGCAGCCGATAGACCGATTCAGAACGCTTATATTCCTTAGGTTTGGAATAATGTTCAAGTAAATGCCGAGGAAATTTCACGCGGAGAACGCCAAGTACGCCAAGGAAAACAAAAGAACTTAGCGTGCTTTGTGTTCAAAAACTTAGTTTACGAACTACTTAGTTATGTGCCGAAACATCAAACAATTGCATAATTTCGAGCCGCCGGCGACCGATGATGAGATTCGGGCGGCTGCGGTGCAGTTTGTCCGCAAAGTGAGCGGTTCCAATAAACCGTCTGCCGTTAACGAAGCGGGTTTTAAAATTGCGATTGAAGAAATAACAATCGCTTCGAGGAAGTTGCTCGCCTCGCTCGTCACAAATGCGCCGCCGAAAGACCGCGACACAGAACAAGCGAAAGTGCGCGAGCGCAACCGCGTCAGATTTGGAACAGTGGAGAGTTGAGAGTGGAGAATTGAGAGTTGAGAGTTCAAGGATTTACTCTCCACTCTCCACTCTCCACTCTCCACTATTAAAAGGTTCGAGATGTGTAAAAACGGTTGAATTCGGAATTTTGTCGGCGATTTCAAGTTCGATATTGTCAGCGATTTCGTGGACTTTGTAAATAGTCCAATCGTTCGGAAACAAAATATCAACGTAGAAAAACTTTTTCATTCCCGATTGCCGCGAACGTAAATTCTGAAAAGTGATGCCGTCTTTTTTGGTATGATCCTGTAAAATTCGCTCGGCGATACCTTGAATTTCGGGCGCGACCGCCGTATCCATCAAGCCTAAAACCGAGCGTTTGATCAAACTGTAACCTGTCCAGGTGATGTTGATTGCAACCAGAATTGCGACGATCGGGTCGAGCGGCAGCCAACCCGTCAGATTTACTAAACCAACCCCGATCACCACGCCGACCGATGTCCAGACATCGGTCATCAAATGATGTCCGTCGGCTTCCAAGATAAGCGAATGGTGTTTTTTGCCGGCTTTGACCAAGATCAGGGCGACAAACAAATTGACCGCCGTCGCAACTCCCGAAACGAGCAAACCGATGCCGAGTTTTTCGAGCGGTTGCGGCGCGAGCAGACGCTGAATCGCCGTGTAAGCGATGCCGACGGCGGCGATAAAGATCAGCGTGCCTTCGATGCCGCTCGAAAAATATTCCGCTTTGTCGTGTCCGAAGGCGTGTTCTTCGTCAGCGGGTTGCGCCGAGATTTTGAGCATCCAGAGCGCGATGATCGCCGCCGCGAGGTTTATTAAAGATTCGAGCGCGTCTGAAAGCAGCCCGACCGAACCCGTGAAATAATAAGCGACCGTTTTGAGCGTGATCGTGATGACCGCCGCCGCAATCGAAAGCCACGCAAAACGGCTGAGATTTTCTCTTTCCATTAAAAGAATTTTCGCACAGTTTCGCGTCAAACAAAAAAGCGTTCGAAAAGTCCGACAAACTTAAGTTTGTCGCTTTTTCGCGTAATAAAACAAATCTTCTTACTGGCAACTTGGGTTATTTAACCTGAGTCTTGAGTTGAAATCAAAGAAGAAATGCGACGCCGATGTTCACCGATTAAGCGGATTTACGCGGATTGTTTTAAATAATCTTTCGGCGAATTAATAAATATATCATTACTGAGCGGCATAGGTTTTGCATACTTGAAAATCATCAAATATTTTAAGATTTTTGCCCACGCGCATACACGCGCACGCACGAAAACAAGAAAAAAGATTTGGATAAAATGATTTTTTTCGTATGTGCGCGTGTATGCGCTTGGGCAGATTTTCTTAGTTTTCGAAGCCCTTGCAATTTTTAGACCGCTCAGTAATGTAAAATAATAGTAAAATTAGACTTTGGACGAAGCGAATCTCCATATTTTCTCAAGATAGTTTTAGAAAATCAACTAAATGTGGATAAACCAAGAGTTAGTGTTTAGTTTAAGGAAATATTTTTTGTCCTCTAATTTGGTGAAGGAGGCTTTTTC
>JANPDZ010000309.1:0-3177 GCA_031431735.1 Acidobacteriota bacterium
AAAGTAGTTTATTGGCTGCTTTGAATCAAAAATCAAGCCTTTATTTTGCTTACATTTAGAAACTTCATTTCAATTTGTCAAGCTTAATTTTCGTCCAAAGTCTAAATAGTTTAAAACATCAGAAATCAACATATTTTAGCAGATCAAGAGAAAAAAAAATATTTTTTTTGAGACGGTTTTGTTTCAAGTATCGCTCTAGTTAATGAGAGCGAAAATATTCAATTGAACGCTCCAAATTTAGATAGATAAGGAGAATAAAAATATGGGTCAGGCAGATAGAATTGATTCGGTTCGCGCAGGGCATAAAAAGGTCAGGTCGTGGGCGGCGCATAACAGCTAACCGCGCTCGGCGGTTCACTCAGTGCAATGGTGGAGATATGGACAAACACAAAAGGGGATGTCCGGCCAGTCAAAGGAGAAAAAATTATGAAAAGAACAATATTAGTCGCAACGTTTATCATTACCGCTTTGTCGGTTTGCATACTCGGTCAGACACCAAGTCAAAAGTCTAAGAAAGACGAGAAGGCAAAAAATGAAGTAATCGCGCTTGCCGATGCATATTTTAAAGCTTCGGTCAAAATGGATGCGGAGGCGATGGATCGAATTTTGGCGGATGATTACGTTGGAATCGAATCCTCCGATGTCGTCGGTGATGATATAAGCATGGGCATTCCGCATGGCAAAGACTTACTTATAAGACTTTTCAAAGAAGTCTCGCCGGGTGATCTGCGAATGGAAGCCATCCAGATGGATGAATATATTAAATCCGTTCGCGTTTACGGCGAGACGGCAGTGCTCATCACTAAAATTACTCTGAAATGGCAGGGCTCAAGGGAAGAACTCGCCAAGAAGTATAAATTTATGCCGAAGAATGATGATTTTATCGTCACGCTGGTGGCGGTCAAAAAGAATGGCGCTTGGCAAATAGTCTCGACGCATCAAAGCGTGTTTAAGGTGATAGCACGTATTACACCGAACCCAAACTAAGTGGAGCGATTTTTAAATTTTCTGATATTTCGTCAAGCGTTCTGAGTTCAAACGCGGAACGCACTTTGCTTCCCGCCGCGCTTGCGCCTCGCGGGCACACGCTGAAGCGTGAACTCAGAACATCAGAAAATTTAAAAATTGCACTACTTAATAGTTCAGGCGACTGCAACCGTTGGCGTTCAAATTTAATGCGCTTGACGGATGGAGAATCGCGCTTTTTAGTCCTCGAATGGACTTTACCAATACTTATGCCGCAAGTGATCATGCAAGCGGGTAATTCCGGCGATGGAAGATTACAGGGCGACGGTTTTTTGAAATCAGGAGAAATTACCTGGGAAATCTGGAACACCCGACGGACCGGTGCTACGGGCGACAAATTAATGCCCAAGTCGGGATAAAATTAACAACCGTCTTTTCAGCAGAATGGTGCTGATCTTGACCGCGCCTGAAAAGACATTATTAAGAAACACAGCATGATTAGGGCAAAACACAAAAGGGGATGAAAATTTAGTGCAACCGAGAGAGTTGTGTCAAAAAAGAAAGATAAGGTCGTTTTTTACTGGAGGGTTTAGATAAATCCCGAGTATGAAACTGACATCAAGAAAAAAACCGACCTTTTTTTGCCTCTCCGTCGCATTAGTATTTGAAGCTGAAAATCAGGCTTTGAAATTTCGGCTCCAATAGATTAATTGGAAGTAAAAGGAGATTAAAATGGCATTAAATATACAACGCATTAGTGGCACTACCGCAAAAATAGCGGCTCGGCTCGGCAACTTTGTAACATCTCAATCATTTCTTCTACCCGATCATATCAATTTCCTTGATAACGAGGTCGCAAAAATGGACAAAGTAGAGCTAAGTACGAATCCAGAAAATACCCAGTTTCTATTTCTCTTCGGTCAAAGCGAAAAAAAACGGACGATTTTGCCTCCGATGACGCCCTTATAGATAGAGGGACAAACTTCGGTTTTAACTCAAATTATTATTTATGTTAATCAGAATGATTTCAATTTTAAGGAGTATTTGATATGAATCAGAAACAGAGAGCTCAATGGGAACAGACCAGAGCGAAAGGAATGACGCGCTTTATCCTTCTACATATAGTATTAATCAGCAGCGGTATGATTATCGGCACATCCATTTACGATTATTTCACCAGTTTTAACGGTTTTAGGTTCAAGGATTTGTATATTAAAGTCCCAATTTATTTGGTCAGCAGTTTTGTATTGGGAGTAATAATCTGGTTAATTGCCGATTATAAATATGAGAAAAGCTCTCAAACTAATCAGTCAAAACTGAATTCTATCTATCTGAAAGTTCTTGCCCTTTTAGTAATTCTGGTTTTACTAATCGTTACGATGGTAGGTTTGTATCTCTATCTTAGTAGTGGAAATATCTCTCCAGGTCAAAACGCCGGTCAAGGTGCTTTTTCAAATCAATACGCGAATCAAAATTTCGCGACAAACTTAGTGGAAGATATGGAGCTGATTCCCTTCAGTAAAGGCGGGAAATTCGGTTTCTGTGATAAAGAAAAAAAGCTGGTCATTGAAGCCAAATATGATTTTGTCGAGCCATTCTCGAACAATTTAGCTTTGGTCAATATTGGGATGACAATGAATGCGAAAGGCGAAATTGTTGAAACAGGCACTTATGGATTTATTGATAAAACCGGCACAGAGGTTATTCCGCTTAAATACAAATATGCAGATTCATTTTCCGAAGGATTGGCATTTGTCACTTCTCAAGTAAAAGATCGGAAAACTAACGTCGATACCTACTACAGTGAAAATCCTACTCATCTTTTTACTTTTGAGAGAAAGGGCGGGATGTTTATCGATGTCAAAGGAAATCCGGTTTTCACTGTTAAATATGATCATGCCAGTTCTTTTGTTGAGGGTTTCAGTAAAGTTGTTAATAGAATTCCGGGGAAAGAAGGCTATTTCAAAATGGGCTTTGTCGATAAAACCGGCAAGGAACTCGTTCCCCTGATCTATGACTATGTAGGTCAATTTTCGGAAGGACTGGCATTAGTCAGTGTGGATACAAAAAAAGCACCTAAAGTAGGTTTTATTGATGTGACCGGTAAAGTTGTCATTCCCATCAAGTTTAATTCTAGATATTCAGGGTTTTCCGACGGATTAGCCGTGCAGCGAACCGATGCGGGTTTTGTTTTGATAAATAAACTGGGTG
>JANPDZ010000310.1:0-2059 GCA_031431735.1 Acidobacteriota bacterium
AAATAATCTAAGGAAAAGTTGAGGTTATCTTAAAATGAGTGAAAAGACCTTTTCGGAAAATGCGCGGCGGCGGTGTTCGGAAATTATGACGCGCAATGTTAAAACGGCAACGCGTGAAATGAGTTTGCGCGATGTCGCCGGCTTGATGCGCGACGGCGATATGGGTTCAATTCCGGTTGTCGAGGGCGGCAAGCTCGTCGGAATCGTCACCGACCGGGATATTGTCGTGCGCGCCGTTGCCGATGGTCGTGACGCTTCATCGCCGATCGGTGAGGTGATGACGGCGGAAGTTTTTTCCGTTCGTGAAAACGATTTCGCCTTTGAAGCGATTCGTCTGATGGGTGATCGTCAAGTGCGGCGCGTGCCGATCGTCAATGACGTGGGCGAACTCGTCGGCATCATCGCGATGGCAGATGTCGCACTAGAAACCGAAGACGAACGCGAAATCGCTGAAACATTGGAAGAAATTTCAAGCGGCGCGGCTTTTTGGAATAAGTCGTAAATTAGGTATTAATTTGTTGAATAGAAATTAATTTAAGCTTATGAGGATTTTGTATTTAACAAAGCTATTTTTTTTATTTGTAATTCTCTCAGTTTTCAGTTTCGGGCAAGACAAGAATGAACTACCAAAAAGCGGGCAGGTTTTTCTAAATGTCCGTGTGGTAGATAAGTATAATGAACCTGTGCCGGATTTAAAGATGGAAAATTTTCGTCTCTTTGAAAACAAAAAGCCTTTGGAAATAGTGAGTTTTGATAATCAAAACTCGCCGCTGAGCGTCGGATTTTTAATTGATTCTTCACAATCGATGGGTAATTATGTCGATATCAGCCGAGAATCAATTCTCGCTTTTCTTGAGAACAGCAATCCGCAAAACGAATATTTCGTGACGGCTTTTAATGACCGATTGGATAATTTATTGGAGTTTACGAATTTCGACGAAACCGTAAAAATGATTGCCGTCAATCCGTATTTTTTGAAGAGCAAAAGAGTCGGAAAAATGATTCTATATGATGCGATAATTGATAGCGTTGAAAAACTCTCGAAGGCAAAAAATCAAAAGAAAGTTTTATTCGTTTTCTGGGATGCGGACGAAGAAGATTCTTCGGGAAAATATAAGAAAGTAGAAAAAGTCATCGGAGAAAATAATATTACCGTCTATTTGATTGGTTATGATGTAGTACTTCAAAGACCGTTTAAAGATTCTGCGGAAGATTCGGGCGGCGCGGCGATCTATCCGCGCCGAGGAGAATTCGAAGATTCATCGCTTGCCGTTTTATATTACCGCTCAAAATATTACACTGCACACGAGTTTTATTTGCTTAAATTTATAAAGATCGCCAAACAGTTCAGCAATCAATACAAGATCGGTTTTAAACCTAATTTGGACGGCGACACAAAGAAAAAGCGAAATCTGGAGATCAAACTCGAAATTCAAAAGGAACTCAGAAAAAAGATTGGATTTACGGAAGCACTTTATCGTAAAGGCTTTTATCCGTTTTCAGAGGTAGTAACAAGCAATTAAATTTTATGGCGAAATCAACTAATCGTTATTTTCAGTTTCTCGGTTCGTCGAAAGATGTCAAGACTTCGGGCAGGCTTTGGTATCCGGCGGCGGATGTTTATCAAACGCCGGACGGCTGGCTCGTCAAGGTCGAACTCGCGGGCGTTTCGGCGGAAGACATCGAAATTGATATTCAGGGCAATGTGCTTTATATCGCCGGTTGTCGGCGCGATAAGTCTTGCGCGGCGGGCGTTTCGTATCAACAGATGGAGATCACTTACAGCCGTTTTGAGAAAACCTTGACTTTTCAGGCTTCGATCGAAGGCGCAACTATCGAACATAATTTCGACAACGGTTTGCTGATTATTAATTTGCTGAAAGGAGGAAAATAATATGCCGGAAGTTTTAGAAACACCCCGAACGCAAAATGTTCCGCGTAGTCAGACGGAAATTTATTATCCGTCAAGCACCGAAGCGGACGAAATTATTTATCCCGAACAACGTGAGGACGATATGGGCGAAACATCAATTCACATCAAACTAATTTCTAACTTTTT
>JANPDZ010000311.1:0-4141 GCA_031431735.1 Acidobacteriota bacterium
TTTTGGTTTCAGGTGCAGAAACGGATGCCGGGGCAGTGCCTTTGACCGTAACGTTTCCCGACTTTTTATCAATCTCCTTACCGTTTTCATCTAAAAGCGTCGCTTCGACCTTGAACTCTCCGGGCGCGAAGGCATTAAAGCTGAAAATTGCCGCTCCGCTGCTCGGCATATCGACATCAACATTACCGGCTTCTTTGCCTTTTTCCTGACCCTCAACGTTTTCGGTGGTGAGTTTGAAACGCACCTTGGTTTTCGACATCGAATTGGCAACCGTGGCGACGGCATAAACCTTTTCGCCGACATTAAAGGTCTTGGACTCCGGCTCGGCTTTATCGTTTTTGCCGAATTTGATGCCGCTGATGTTAGCGGTCGTAAAGCTTGCGTTACAAGCCATCGCAATAAATACTAAAAACCCAATCGCAATGATTGAATTAATGTGTTTTTTCATAAAATTTCCTTGAATAATTAATTTTTCGAATCTTGAAGAAGTTTAATAAATTAGATATTCATTGGCAAGCCGAAATTACTCAAAGCCAAACAATTTGTGCTATTCTATTAGTTTATTTTGCGTTATGAAAAAAGTAGGATTTATCAGTCTCGGATGTCCGAAGAATCCGGTTGATTCGGAAGTGATGATAAAATATAAATAAGGAGGAAAAAGAAAATGACACGGACCTTTGAAACTGTTTTTGAACAGGCGAAAAACTTGCCTATTGCTGAAAGAGCAAAACTTATCAAGGCGTTATCAAAAACTGATTTCGGTCAAAAAAGTGAGGACAAAAAGCGGGTGGAAAAAATCCGCGCTTTTCGCGGAAAATTTCGTCGTATTTTGCCCAGTGTCGAAGAATTTTTAGCTGAAAAATCATATGAAAATCTGGCAAATCGTTATTGACACGAGCGTAATAATTTCGGCAATTCGCTCGAAGCGCGGCGCGTCATATCGGCTTTTGTTACTGGCAGGAAAAGATTTGCGTTGGCAGATAAATCTTTCAACTGCATTATTGCTCGAATACGAAGAAAAGTTGCTCGAACACGCTTTGAATTTCGGTTATACACGAGAAGACATTGATAATTTTTTGGATTTTTTATGTTCAGTTGCAAACGAACTGCCGATTTATTTTCGCTGGCGACCTTTTTTGAAAGATGCGGATGATGAAATGATTTTGGATTTAGCAATCGCGGCAAATGCCGAATACATCATAACTTATAATCTGCGCGATTTTCGTGATGTCGGGCGTTTCGGCATCAAAGCGATTACGCCTTTTGAATTTTTGCAAATTTTAGGAGATATAAAATGACGACTGTTGAAACAAAAATTCCCGATTCGATTTTGCGGCAAGCGCAAACTTTTGCCGACCGAGAAAATATCTCTCTGGAACAAGTAATAAGTCTTTGTTTGGCGCATTCGCTTGGCGTTTGGACATCCGAAAGTCTTATTTCGGAACGTGCGAAGCGTGGAAGTCGTGAAAAGTTTTTAGAGTTTATGTCGAAAGTTCCTGACGTTGAGCCGGAAGAACACGACCGTCTGGATTAAAGTTTTATGAAAAAAGTAGGATTTGTGAGTCTCGGATGTCCGAAGAATCTGGTTGATTCGGAAGTGATGATGGGGCAATTAATTGAAGCCGGTTACGAGATCACGAATAACCCGGACGAAGCCGATACCGTCGTCGTCAACACTTGTGGTTTTATCGAATCGGCAAAAGCCGAATCTATCGAAGCGATTTTAGAAGCGACCAACGCGAAAGCCAACGGCAAAGCGCAGAGAGTTATCGTGGCGGGTTGCCTGGTTGAGCGTTACCGCGACGATTTGATCAAAGAATTGCCCGATGTTGACGCATTTATCGGCACCAATGAAGTCGGCAGAATCTTAGAAGCGGCAGATGAAACAAAAAACTTCAAAGAATTGCCGCTGATGACAATCGGCAACAAAACGGCGACGTATCTTTACGATTTCGACACGCCGCGACACCGCGCGACAGATTCTTACACGGCTTTTATCAAGATCGCCGAAGGGTGTGATAGACCTTGCGCATTTTGTTCGATTCCCTCGATGCGTGGTTCATTTCGTTCGCGTCGTTTCGGTTCGATTCTTAAAGAAGCCGAAGATTTAGCGAAACAAGGTGTCAAAGAAGTTGTTCTGATCGCGCAGGATTCTTCGCGTTTCGGCGAAGATTTGGGCGAAGTAGATGCGCTTGCGAAACTCATTCGTGCGCTCGGCGAAGTAAAGAAACTGGAATGGATTCGCGTCATGTATGCTTACCCAACGCATATTTCTGACGAATTCTTAAACGCGATCGCCGAAACCGAAAAGGCCGTCAAATATCTCGATATGCCGCTTCAACACGGCTCGCGCAATGTCTTAAAATTGATGAAACGCGGCGGAACACGCGAATCTTTGGAAAAATTAATCCGCCGAGTCCGCGAAAAAGTTCCGAATATTACAATTCGCACGACATTTATCACGGGTTTTCCCGGCGAAACCGAAGAAGATTTTGAGGAATTGATGGCGTTTGTCAGAAATTGCGAATTCGATAACGTCGGCGTCTTTACATATTCCGACGAAGAAGGAACGCCGGCTTTTGATCTGCCAAACAAGGTGGACGCGAAAACGATGAAACGCCGCCGCGCAACTTTGATGAAGGAACAAGCCAAGATTTCCAAACGAAAGAACAAGGAAAAAATCGGCAAAACCTTTAAAGTCATCTTCGAAGGCTATTCGCAGGAATCCGATCTATTGTTTCAAGGCAGATTAGAAGGACAAGCCCAGGAAATTGACGGTTATATTTTAATCAACGATATGCCCGAAGACCTCGAACCGAAGATCGGCGAGTTTTATAACGTCAGAATCAACGAAGCGCACGATTATGATTTGATCGGCGAGATTATCTGAGAAAAGCAGTGCGCCGGAATTCGGTTTTCCTCACTACTCATAATGCGTCCACATTCTTAAAATCTTGACTTTTTTCAAACACTTCATAAATCATTCTGTGCCGGATATTGATTCGCCTTGAATACGCTCCCGCTAAATCTCCTATCAACTTTTCATACGGCGGCGGATTTTGAAACGGGTTGTTGCTCACAACGCGCGAGCAAATCTTGC
Source organism: Acidobacteriota bacterium (assembly GCA_031431735.1). Classification (GTDB taxonomy): domain Bacteria; phylum Acidobacteriota; class Blastocatellia; order Pyrinomonadales; family Pyrinomonadaceae; genus JAFDVJ01. The sequence goes on from JANPDZ010000311.1 coordinate 3,101, forward strand.
GCTTTCTTCCACAATCCGGTCGTGTTAAACTTTTTGTTGTCTTTAAAAGCATGTTTAGTGAAGTATAAAGTCTAAATCAACTCTCGTTGTCCTCAACTTCGATGATTTCCGTGGAGCATTCCTCCAAAGGCGTTTTCATTCCTTCGATAATTGATTCGCGCATTCCGGGAATTGACAACAAATAAACTGTTTCTTCCATTGACCGCCAATCTTCTTCATTAACAAGCACAGCTTTATTTCTTTTCCCTTTGATATAAATTGGTTGATGAGTTTTAGCCGTTTCGTCAATCAGGCTAAAAAGTCTTAGTCGGGCTTGAGTTGCGCTTAATTGTTCCATAATTGCTTTTCCTTTTCAAAAGATAGTTATGGCTTGACCTGTTTTCCGAGTCAAGTTATTTGGGAAAACAGTAGTCGGTTTTAATAGCGACACCTCCGATTGTACTTTCCGACCATTCGAGAGCTTTAGTTTCTCTTGATTCGTCTAAAGCCATTTCTTGATAGGCAGACTCCAGATTAGGTTTAACAACGTGCGGACGCACCAGCGATTCAATAAATTTGCTGATTTTTCTTTGTCCGATTACATTATGCAAACCGAAATAAACTTGCTCATCAACGGTTATTGTTAATTTCTTTTGCATTTATTTATTCTAAACGTGGCGCGAAAAACGGTCAAGATAGAAACCAACCAACCCGACGAAGCGCACGAATACGATTTGATTGGTGAAATTGTTTAAGAAAGTCCTAACGGTTGAGATGACGTGGGGCGAAACCGCCGCCACACAAGTTAAGGGTAAAAAGACCCGTTGATAAGAAAGTCGCTGCCCGCGCCCTCACGTCCAATGAATTGTGTGCGACACGAAGTCGCGTAAATAGCTGTGATGATTGATTCGCCCGTGACATCACCGATTGTTCTACCAATCTGATTCTACCAAAGTATGCGTCGTTAGCAATGACGGGGTGTAAAGCCTTTGGAACAATGTAGCCGTTACTTCAAGCATCAATGAGGTTCGGAGCTAGAATTAAATAGTAGGGGTTAATGAA
>JANPDZ010000312.1:0-1689 GCA_031431735.1 Acidobacteriota bacterium
GGTCAGGGAATTGTTGAAATTGAGTATCAAGAAATCCCATCAATGAATCAAACTTGAGATTCTCTTGTAAAGATTTGATACTTTGGCGCATCCGACTAAAATACCATTTATTTATTTATTTTTCAAACTGAGAATTGCTGATTGGAATATTGGCAACACAGTAAAAATTCAAATTATGCTTAACAACCAGCCTATATTTACCGTTTGGTATTTTCTTCATTTTGAATTTTCCCTCTCTATTCGATTGAGTTACTAAAATTAACTTTTTGTTTGCCTCAACGAATAGACCAATGCAAACATCTACAAGAGGTATCTTGCCATCTTCAGCAATTACATTTCCTACTAATTTCTTTACACTTAACGAATTTGGGATGATTTGATTTATTTCCTCATATTTTAATGAGGAACATTTTTCTGTGTTTTGAGCCAACAAATAATTTCCAAAAATAACCAGAAAAAAACATGTTAAGCAAAATCTTTTAAGCATTACTTCTATCCCCTATTTCTTCTTACTATTCTGCAACTCAAGATTAACTATCTTTTCTGTCTCTTGAGCATATTTCTCCGTTGCAACCAAAATTCTTGACCTTGTATCTATTTTTTCCTTTATGTCAGGCGGTAGTTGAAATTTATCCCTATCTCTTTGTTTTTTTATGTTTAGCATTTCACTGTTATATTTTTTAACCCCTTCAGCTATTTTTCCACCAGGTAAACTTTCTTTGTAAAGAACTTCTCCCAATACGGCATCAGCGGGATTATTCAACGCGAATTCAGCGTGACCAGCTTCATGTCCGAAGGTTTCTGCCAATCTCCTTATCGAAGAATCATTATCCCCAAATAGACCTTCATACTTTGTAAAATCTTGTCCTTTAGATGTAGTTCTCATTTCATTAATTACTCCAAAGTTAATTGTAATGACCGCCTCGGTAAAATCTTTTCCATCGTTGGAAAAAGTAGTCACATTAAATAAGCCTCCTTCATCTTTGTCTAAGGGAGTTCCCAAAACATCTCCTTCGATCCAAAAGATTTTGTCACTCTTATCAAGCCTATCGTAAAGTCTGTGCAGTTCTTTGTGAATATAATTTCCATTTTCGTCTTTAAGATTAGCTAAGGTGGCAACTTCATCCCATTGTTTTTGCTCTCCTTCCGTCATATTGCGAGTCTTAATTACCATCCCGCTCGGGTCAACAAATTTTAGAGGATTGTTTCTCGCGTATAAATAGAGATTTAATTGTTGAGAATCAGCTAATTTTTGAACCGTAACAGTATTTATCGAATCTGTAGACAAAAAACGTCCAAGATTTTTTGCGTAATATCTAGCCTGAGCATAATCAAGGTCAGTTTCTGTATCCCTTTCATATGAGGTAAATTTCTTCCTGATTTCATCCGAATTATATCCCAACCCCGCAATCCGCTGACTCGTCGCAATCTCTTCCCCAAACGGCTGATAATCGTGCCTTGCCTTGACTGCGCCGTTTGCGTCCGTGTTGATTCGCGGACTTCCGAGATGATCGCTTGTCAAATAGCTGACTTGCGGTGTTGTCGCAAGTTGCGTCGAATATTCCGCGACCATTTTACCTGATGCGTCATACACGAAAATCGTTGTTTCCGTCGCCGAGACCTTTTTGACTCTTTTTCCGTCGCCGTCGTAAAAATATTCGCCGAGCGTTCCCGTCACATTGCCGTTTG
>JANPDZ010000313.1:0-5490 GCA_031431735.1 Acidobacteriota bacterium
GAAGAGACGAGGAGACGGAGAGACGAAGAGACGAAGGGACGAAGGGACGAAGGGACGAAGGGACGGAGAGACGAAGGGACGGAGAGACGAAGAGACGAAGGGACGAAGGGACGAAGGGACGAGGAGACGGAGGGACGGAGAGACGAAGAGACGAAGGGACGAAGAGACGAAGAGACGAGGAGATGGGGAGATGGGGAGATGAGGAGAAAACTGTTGATCTTAATGTGCTTTGTTTTTGCTTTTTCTGCTTGTGAAAAAAGCGTTACGCAAACAAAAACGCAAAACGTCAAAGCGGCACCGACGGCTTTTTCGCCGATGCCCACGCCTTTAATTCCGAAGGACGGAAATTATGACGGTAAAGGTACGGTCACAAAAATCAATAACGAAGGCGGCTCGATCGAAATCAACCACGAAGAAATGAAGGATTTAATGCCCGCGATGCAAATGGAATTTTTCGTCAAGGACAAAGCTTTGCTAAAAGGTTTGGCGGTCGGCGACAAGGTTGATTTTGTGGTCGAATACAAACATCCGACGGAAATTATTTCCGCCATCAAAAAGGCACCATGATTTTCCTAAGTTTTTGCCCACGCGCACACACGAAATGCACGAAAAATAAATCAAATAAAATTCTTTTTTTCGTTTCTTTCGTGTGTGCGCGTGGGCAAAAATCAGTTAAAAACAATGAAACCGATAAAATTCTGCAAATTTCACGGCTTCGGCAACGATTACGTCGTTATCGAACAAAACGAACTCGCTGAAATCTCCGATCTTGGTGAATTCACCCGAAATTTCTGTCATCGAAATACCGGGGTTGGCTCGGACGGAATCGCAATTCTGGAAAAACTATCGAATGAAACGGCAGATTTCTTGTGTCGCATTATCAATCCGGACGGCAGCGAAGCGGGATTTTCGGGCAACGGAACGCGCTGCGCCGTCGCTTACGCTTATTATAAAAACCTTTGGACGGACGAAAATCTTCGTTTGCAAACAAAAAGCGGCATCAAAAATTATCTTTTGACCGAAAAAATTGCGGACGGACATTATTGGTTCGACGCGGAAATCGGCAAACCGAAATTTGCATCAGACGAAATTCCTTTTGTCGCGAGCGGAAAACTCGAATCGGTCACAGATCAGCCGGTCAAAATTGATAATCAGGAATTTCTTGTAACTTGTGTCAATGTCGGCAATCCGGTCGCATGTGTTTTTGTCGAGGAATTTAATTTCGATTGGCGCGAGGTCGGGCGCAAAATGGAACGACACGAAAAATTTCCCGACCGCGCCAATATTGTTTTCGTCAAAGTTTTGGATGCTGAAAACATCGAATTAAGAATCTGGGAACGCGGCGCCGGTGAAACTTCCGCCTCGGGAACCTGTTCGAGCGGGGCGGCCGTTTTGAGTGCCTTGACCGGGAAAACAGGACGACAGGTTTCGGTTCATACGAAAGGCGGAACGACTGAAATCAATTGGCGCGACGACGGCGAAATGATGATCAAAGGGCGTGCCGATCTGGTTTTTTGCGGAAAATATTTTGCCGAAGAATAGAAAAAGCGTAACTTTTTTGGAAGTCACGCTTTAGGGGGTGATTTGGCACGTGGATTTGCCGGGGGCTCGTTTGACCGCTTAATGTATTTCAAGCGATATTGTCGGGGGATAATAAAATGGTCCGACTGTTTTCAATGTTTTCGTATCAAATCGTTTCTTCGCTCCGCAATGCAGACAAGCACGATATGATTCTTTTTGATTAGTAAATGGACGCGTTAATTCTTTGTGCCAGCAACCGAAAATTTTGCCCATGATTCCGATTTTTTCACCAAAAACCTTATCGGTTCGATTTAAGACTGATTGCGCTATCCAATTTTGTTCCAATACTATATTCATAAAATCTTTCTAACCTTGCACTGTAAGTCGGTCTGTTCGACTGCAACTATTTTTTAGACGTTCATATCGAACTCTTTTGCACTTTATTTGATGACAAATTTCAAAAAAAATTTGCATATCGGCTTTAGAACGCCGGAGAAAATTAAAACTTGCACCTATCGCCTTTAGTTAATTCCTTAAGTTCGCTAAAATCTTCCAAATAGATTCTGGAGATGAATAAATGAAAAATCCGGTACTGAAAGTTTTAATTTTGAGCATATTGCTTTTTGCTTTTTCCTTGCCCGCTTTCGCTTGGGACGATTCGGGACATAAACTCGTTGCATATATCGCCTGGCAGCAAATGTCGCCCGAAGTGCGTGAAAAGGTCATCAAGATACTTCTGAGCGCACCCGAAGATTCGGATTTGAACGCGCTTTACCCAACGCCACCGGATTTGGAAATCAGCACATATCCGATCGGCGCACGTTCAAAAGCCGCCAAACAGCGCGATTATTTTATGACCGTCAGTTATTGGTCGGATATTATCCGTGACCGCAAACTCGAAAATCGCTATAAATATCATCACGGAACCTGGCATTATCTCGACACATTTTGGCGCGAAGCGAATGGCAAAATCGAAACGATTCCCGAAATGGAAAACGATAAGGAAAATATCGTCGAGCGTTTATTCTTCTTTGATAAAGCCCTCAAAGACAGTTCTGCCAAAGATTCCGACAAGGCAATCGCGCTGGCGTGGATACTGCATCTCGCGGGCGATGTTCACCAACCGCTTCACGCTTCGGGCAGAGTCACGCCGGAAGAACCGAAAGGCGATCAAGGCGGCAATACTTTTCAACTCACACCACCCGACATAAAGCCAAGAGAAAATCTGCATTGGTATTGGGATTCGATCGTCGTCCGCAGCATTGCGCGGAAAGCGGACGCGAGCGATGCCGAATATCTTTTGCCGATTGGCAACGCAATAATGAAAAAATATCCGCTCTTGAAGATGAAGGATCGTCTGGCCATCGGAAAATTCGATGCGTGGCAACAGGAAAGTTTTCAGATTGCTTCGACCAAACTTTACCCGAAAACGCTGATTCGCAATCAAACGCCGTCCGAAGCCTACAAAAAAATGGCTTTCGGCATTGCCGAGCAACAAATTGCGTTTGCCGGCTATCGTTTAGGCACCTGGCTCAATCAAATTTTCGGAAATCAAACAACCGCGCAAACCGATGCAAATACGCCGTGCAAAATCATCCGAATGGCGCGCTATCCGGTGACGCAAACCAATCCTTCGGCATCGAAATTGGAAATTTGTTTGATTGATCTTTGCCCGCCGAATAAAGGAATGATGGCGCGTCCGATGTATCCGATGATGATCGGCGGCGAGATAAAAATGTTTGAATACGATATTGAAAAGGTTTTCAAAACCGAAAAGGAAGCGCGTGAATACGCCGCGAAAAACGGCATTACCGATATTAGTTTTTAGTCTCCTGTAAATTAAGTTTTTTATCATCAACGCAGAGAACGCAAAGAACGCAGAGTTTTTAATAAATATATGAGTAACTATGGTTTTATCAAAATAAATCTCTGCGTTCTCAGCGAACTCTGCGTTTAAAGAAATCTTAACAAACTTAATTTACAGTGTACTTATCTTAAAATTTAATGGATAAACTTCTCGAATTTTTTCAAAACAGACAGGATCGGATCATTCGGCGAATCCAACAGATCGTCGAAATCGAATCGCCTTCGCGCGACGAGGCCGGCAGCCGAATGGTCGCAACATGGCTCGCCGATGAAACGCGGAAACTCTCTGAAAACTTCCGTATCGAACGGATTCCGGCAGAAAGTTACGGCGAACACCTGATCATTCGCGCCTTTGAATCGTCCGATCAAAAACCGATTCTGCTTCTCGGACATACCGACACGGTTCATCCGCGCGGAACAAGGGAAAAAAACCCGACACGCATTGAGGACGGCCGCCTTTATGGTTGCGGCGTGTTTGATATGAAAGCAAACATCATCTTGATGCTCGAGGTTTTACGCGCTTTCACGGAATTTGACTTAACACCGCCGCGACCGTTGACAATTCTTCTCTGCTGCGATGAAGAGATCGGCAGTTACACAGGTAAAGAATTGGTCGAACGCGAGGCCGCAAACGCCGAATTTTGCCTTGTTTGCGAACCCTCGGCAAACGGCAGCGTCAAAACCGGCCGCAAAGGAACCGGAATGTTCACTCTTAAAACACACGGAATTCCCGCGCACGCCGGGCTCGAACCCGAAAAAGGCGCGTCCGCCGTTTTGGAAATTTCGCGCCAAATCCAAAAACTTCACAACCTAAATGATCTTTCAAAAGGCACGACCGTCAATGTTTGCACGATTGCGGGCGGAACGACTTCAAACGTCATTCCGGCGGAAGCCGAGTGCGAAATTGATGTGCGTTTTTCTTCCGTCAAGGAAGCCGAACGCATTGAAAATGTCTTCAGAGATCTAAAACCTTTTGACGAAAGAGTTTCGCTTGAAATAATCGGCGCGATCAATCGTCCGCCGCTCGAACGCACTAAAGCGGTCGTCAAACTTTACGAAAAAGCCAGAAAGATTGCATCCGAATTTGATTACGAACTCGGCGAAACACAGGTCGGCGGCGCGTCGGACGGAAATTTTGTTGCCGCGCTCGGCGTTCCCGTTCTCGATGGTCTCGGCATTTCAGGCGCGGGCGCACACACGCTCGAAGAATTTGTTTTTGTCGAAGATATTCCGAAACGCGCCCTGCTTTTAGCAAATTTAATTCTGCAAAGCTAGATTTTTTATGACCGCTCAAAAAAAACAACGCGCACCGCGCAACCGGACAATTGATTTGAGCGCGGAAGAAATCTCCAATTTCCGGCAACGGCTGATCTTTGACAAAACGCCGACGGATTTTCGCGACCAAATTATCTGCGGCGATGCTTTTCAAGTTCTAAAAGAATTACCTGAAAAGAGTTTCGACCTGCTTTTTGCCGATCCGCCTTATAATCTGACCAAAAATTTCGGCGAAAATTCATTCAAACAAACATCGCTCGATGAATACGAGATTTGGCTCGATTCGTGGCTCGCCGATTGCGCGCGGACTTTAAAAGAAACGGCGTCGGTTTATATCTGCGGCGATTGGCGTTCGGCGAGTGCCATTCAGCGCGTCGGAATGAGATATTTCACGCTCAGAAACCGCATCACCTGGGAACGCGAAAAAGGTCGCGGCGCACGAAAGAATTGGAAAAATTCGTCGGAAGACATCTGGTTTTTTACCGTTTCCGAGCAATTTGTTTTTAATCTTGAAAGCGTTAAGATCAGGCGCAAAGTTCTCGCGCCTTATACCGAAAACGGTCAGCCGAAAGACTGGGAAAAATCTTCGGAAGGAAATTTCCGCGTCACGCATCCGTCGAATCTTTGGACGGATCTGACCGTGCCTTTCTGGTCAATGCCCGAAAATACGGATCATCCGACGCAAAAACCCGAAAAACTGCTGGCGAAAATCATTCTGGCTTCGACACACGAAACCGATTTGATTCTCGACCCGTTTGCCGGTTCGGGAACAACGCTCGTTACCGCCAAAAAACTAAACCGTGCTTTTTGCGGTATCGAACGGGACGA
>JANPDZ010000314.1:0-5678 GCA_031431735.1 Acidobacteriota bacterium
GGTCAGGGAATTGTTGAAATTGAGTATCAAGAAATCCCATCAATGAATCAAACTTGAGATTCTCTTGTAAAGATTTGATACTTTGGCGCATCCGACTAAAATACCATTTATTTATTTATTTTTCAAACTGAGAATTGCTGAATTAATTCTATGGTTTTTGGTGGAAAAATCAGGAGATTTAAGCCTTAATTTGGTGGTTTCAGTCTCAATTTATCGTGTAATTGCCGGCTTAAAAATGTTAATTGTTGCAATACATAGACTTGGATTTATGCAACACGCTCTATTAAATTTGTTTTGCTTATCCTTGAACAAATTGTATTACCGAAAAAGTAATACCGCTGGGGTCGTTGACAACGGACATTTTGCCAACACCGGGCGCGTCAAACGGCGCAACACACACGCCGCCGCCATTTGCCTTTATTTTTTCGACCGTTATCGTAATATCGTCAACCGCGATATAAGTCATCCAATGCGACGGAATCTGCTTCCAATTTTCGCCCCAATGCTCGTTTATTTCCATCATTCCGCCAACAGCTTTGCTGTCAAAATGAATTTCATCGTATTCCATTGTCGAAACTTTGCTTTGTTCAAATGCCCATCCGAACAGCCTTTGATAAAAATCTTTTGCCGCGCCCAAATTTTGCGTGGTTAGCTCGCGCCAACAAATTTCGCCGTGTTTCGGTGTCGTAAATTCTGCCATTTTCTTTTGCTCCTTAAAAATTATTTTTGCCTTTTTAGCTCCATCTCAACTGCCAAAGATTCTTCGCCCTCGGGCGAGACATTATACATTTCGATTTTGAACGAATTATCGCGGACATTTTCGATGATTGTCCGCCAACCCCAATCAGGATGCTCGGGAACAGCGTAAAATCCTTTCAATGAAATTTCATCTTTTTTGTCCAAACGACCTTCGGAAACCATAAACTTGTCGCTCAGGTGCCACGAATCAATCCAAAAGGCTCTTATCAAATCAGAATCCATTTCATTTCCAACTAAAATCAAGCCTTCTTGAACTGATTCTTCGAAAGTCCAGTCGTATTCGATTTTCAGAAATCTGCCGCGAGCGGTTAAATCAATCCCGGCAATCGAAACCGTCTCCCGGACGGGATTTTCTTCTATCCAAGTCGTGTGCAAACGGTTAATTCCGCGCCATTTACCAACTAATTTGTTCAACAATTCAGGGACGCTCATCGAATTTCTCCTTTAGTTTTTCAGCGTTATGACAAAAAGCTTCGCGCCCGTCGGGTCGATAATCTGACACATTCTGCCGACATTCGGAACATCAGCAGGTGGCGAGACGATAGTGCCGCCTAATTCAAAAGCCTTGCCGGCGGTTTCATCGGCATCGTCAACCGCCACATAAATATTGATATGCGGTGCCGGAATCTTTCCGCCAAACCATTCCGGTTTCATTTCAAACATTCCACCGACAGGTTTCTCAGCGTCGGTTCCGAATTCGAGATACTGCATTTCCGCGCCGGTCGCTTCGCTTTGTTGGTAATTCCAACCAAAAACCTCAGTGTAAAAATTTTGACTCGCATCAAGATTGTCCGTTGCTATCTCTGTCCAACAAAATTCGCCGTTTTTCGGCATCGTTATTGTTTGTTCAGTTGCTGTATTTTCTGACATAAATTTGTTCTCCTTTTGGTTTCAAAAAAAAAGGGAAATGCACAAAAGATTTTCGGTAAAAGATTTCTCACCGCGAACCTTTTGCCCATTTCCCCATTATTCCGGGTTAAGGCAAATTTAATTCAATTTTTTAGGCTTGAGTTGTATCCACAATTTCCGCGTCGGGCGCATTTGTTTGGACGGAATCAATACCGTTTTGACAAGCTGCATCGGAAGAATACATTTCACTTCTGCCGATTTCCTGACCGTTTCCGGCTTTTATAATAAAATAAGGATCGCCTTTCGTCGAACTGCGTTTTTCAAAACGAGCCGCATCAGCCGAGTTTTTCTTGATAGATGCGACACCATTTTCCGCTGCCGATTTTGTTTCATACATCTCGCTGGACAAAATTATTTGCCCGTTTCCAGCCTTCAAATTGAAGTGAAACTTGCCGTTTGTTGATTGCTTTATTTCAAATTTTCCTGCCATTTTATTTTCCTCTCGATTGTGTTATTTGCTTGGGGCAAGAATTTAAGTTTAATCTTGTAAATATAAAGATAAAAACTTAAATTTGTTGCAGAATAACACGATGTCAAAGAAAATAAAACTTCTCAAATAAAACTTCTTTCAAAAACTATAAAGTGAGGATTGAGTTGTGAATGAGGTGGCTTTAGCTTTATGGAGAAAGCAGACGGTTCTCACAACTCAACCAACCGCAAAGAAACTACAATTATTGGCAGTTTCCTAATGTTTAGCTTGCCCGTCGGATATGAACATTTGATTCGGTTTCTTGCTGTTTTTGCAAATCCTGCAAATGTTGAATCAACGCGGAAGCCGCTTTTTTCGATAATTCGTCGGTTTTGCATTGCATAATCGCATTGCATTCTTCGTCTGCGTCAACGCCGATTTCCCGTGAAATGGCGCGAATCATCCCGAGTTGTTTCGCCGTCACCAAATCTGACAGCGAACGTGCGATCGGATTTGAGGGGAAACCTCCCGTATCGGTCGGTGGCGGAACTGTGCCTTCGCGTTCGATTGTATCGGATTCACGCTTGTATAGATCGCGGGCGATACCGAATTTGACAGCCGCCCGTTTGAGTGCGTCGTGTTCAGCTTTTTTAATGCCCATTTCCGAATCCGCAATGCCTGTTCCAAGACCTTCACGGGTAATTCCGTTAATGGTAATTGCCACTGTAACTGTAAAAATCTCGCCGATTTGTTTGATGTCGCGGATGGTGTGCGACCAATTTGGAGCGTGTTCATCCAAAATGTCGGCAACAGTGTGCCATTCCACATAATCAACGTAATGGGCGGTGCCGTTTCGATCGCGCCAACCTTCACGCTGTTTGACCAGATTCGGGTCAACATTTTTACGCAATTCTTTTAGTGTTGATGTAAAATTCAAAACATTATTCGGTGTTTCAAAACTATTATTTGCCACTTCTTCTGCCGTTAAAAATGGCATTTCATTAACTTGTCTCATATCTATTTCTCCTTGTGTGTTCGTAAGTTGTTGTGAAACGACTTCAATTGCTTCAGATTGTCCATTTTCCGAAACATCTGTCGAAATCCCAACAGTCTTCTGTTCGCCATCTTTGGACATTTCGATTTTGGATTCGGATGCACGGATTTTGGATTTATTAGATCCCAAATCCACATTCCGCAATTCCAAATCAACAGATGACTCAGTTACGCTTTTGTCATTTGAAACAACTTCAATTTCAGTCGAAACCTTGATTGGTTGTTTCGTTGCCGGTTCGGTATTTTGTGCGACCAAAGCGTATTTCACCGCCAAAATATGTTCACATCGAAATCCCGAATCCGTGACAGCCGCTTCTTCAAACTCCAAACAATTACAACGGATCTTGCCGTCAGCATCGCGCCGCACTTCGTAAGAAGTTTGTTTGCCGCGCAAACTCGGCGTTGAAACGCGGAATTTATCATTCTCACGGTTGACTAAACCCATTGCCGCAATTGATTGGGCTCGTTTTTCACGTTTCTCCGTTTGGTTTTTTTCTAATACGATTGCTGTCATTCTTTCTCCTCAAGTTTTGAATCCCATCTTTATCAAGCTGATGCCGTCAAAAGACGGGATCCCAAACTACTATGTTGTTAATCCGATAAAACACGTTCGTTTCATCTATGCAACAGCGTATCAGATAAATTTATTTGTTGCAAGCGTGAAACGCGGTGTTGCATATAAATTTTTCTTGTGCTATGTTTGAAACTGCGAAGAAACAAAGATTCGCAGGTGACACAAAATGACTTTGGCGTTGAAAAAATTTGAAGCGATTGAAACGGCGGAAACTATTTTGCCGTTTGGAGCGAAATTGCGACTTATAAAAACCAAATCTTTTACGCCGGAAGAATATCTCGAATTTGAACGTGAAGCAGAAGAACGGCACGAATTTATTGATGGTCGAATAATCAAAATGGCAGGCGAAAGTTTGTCCCACAGTCAACTTTGCATAAATTTGGCAGTCGAATTTGGTTTTCAATTAAAAGGTAAAAACTGTCAAGGTTTATCGCCGAATATGAAAGTCCGTACAACGACAAAAAGCCTATTTGCTTATCCTGACCTAACTGTCGTTTGTGGGAATCCAGAGTTTCACGATGAAAAAACTGATGTTTTAACTAATCCGATGGCAGTTTTTGAAGTTCTATCACCTTCGACCGAACGCTATGACCGTGGTGATAAATTTCAGTATTACAAAAACGAAACGCCGGGTTTGACCGATTATATTCTCGTTTCGCAAGACCGGATTTTAGTCGAACAATTTACGAAGCAAGCAAACGGAACTTGGATTTATCGCAGTTTTGAGAAGGTCGAAGATTTTTTGCGGATTGAATCAATAGAGTGCGGAGTTTCCTTGCAAGATATTTACCTGTGAGTCGAATTTCCGCAAAGGGAAGAAGTTATTTTGGAAAAATAAATAAATAAAAAGTGGAGAAAGAAATATGGCATATAAAAATGAAAGTTTGATTAACACAATGGAATTGGGCAGAGCAATCAAACGCCGCCGGGAAGAATTAAGTTTAAGTCTGCGGGATGTTGCAGACGTGACGCATGTTTCGGCTTCGACGCTATCGCGGATTGAAAACGGAACCGGCAAGCCCGACGCTGATAATATTGCGCGTTTGACTAGCTGGCTCAATATGCCGGTTGACCGTGTAATGAAAAAAAGCGGGAATGAAGATGCGATTGAACCGGTCGTTTACTATCCGCACGAAGCAACGCCGGAAATAGTTGAAGCACATCTTCGGGCAGATAAAAATCTGACACCGGAAACGGCAAAAGCTCTTTCAGAACTTTTCCGGGTTGCTTATTCACAATTCAAAAAGCCTGTGAAATAACATTATTTGGCAATAGCTTGAATTATAAGCGTCAGTTTTTAAGAAGGTTTTTCGATTCAAACCAAAAATATGAAAACATTAACGCAAATCGGACAGATTGAACGCATCTCAATCGCGGATAAAAATTTCGCGATTGACACAACCTTTGTTCTTTTCTTTTTAGCCGTCGAAGTCGGGCAGATCATCAACAATTTTGCATTAGACACAATATTTTTTGTGATCACACTTTTGATATTGATTGTGATGCCTTATTTCCTGACATCGGAAGAAAAGCCGAAATTCGGAAATTGGGTTTTGGGGAGAAGTCTGATCGCTGTCTTTGCAATTTCGATTGGCGTGCTGTTCAAGCAATCGCTTGGCGTTTTACCCGAAATGTTTAGATTTCTGCCGATGACGCTTTTAATTATGACGGCGATGCTGAGTTGCTACATACAATTTTACGGTTTACTAAAACTTCGTTTGGCAAAATAGGCAAAAGGCAAAACGAAAATTAAAAGATCCGCGCTTGTTTCGGGAAAAACAGGCGCGGATCTTTTATTTTTATTAGTTGTTGATTTATTCAAGGTAATTTTGAAATGAACGGAGAAAGTGCATTTTCGAGCCGAATCATAGTATCAATCATTTTTGTTTGAATCGTTTTCCAATTTGTTTCGTCGTTTTCAAAATCTCCAATTTCTGCATCATAACCAATGCGGCAAGGCGTATTATTTCTAAG
>JANPDZ010000315.1:0-3175 GCA_031431735.1 Acidobacteriota bacterium
CTTCATAAACTTCGTGTCCATCCCAAAATTTTTCGAGTAATTCCTGACGCGAAACCATTCGCTCGCGGTTTTCAATCAGAAAAAGCAAAACGCCGAAAGGTTTTTTGGTGAGATGAATTTTCTCGCCGTTGCAATGCAGTCGGCGAGCGTCGGGTTCAAGTTCAAACTCGCCTAAAACATAGCTTTTATTTAGCGCAACCGCCATAAAATTCCCGATTTCCCGCTTATTTCCGACTTATTTCGGTTTTATTTCGTAAAGTTTTCAGGATTTTACTTTCCGCACAAAGGAAAATAGTTCCTGACCAAAACAAATAATAATGTCCGCTTCGTTCTTTGTGCAGACATTTTATCACAAACGCGAAAAATGAAAAGGAAAATCGAGATCATCGCAATTGAACGGACGCGCATCGTCGGCGGAAACGGTCAAACATATTGCCCGCTCTGCCATGAGTTCGCCGAGTTTTTAACCACCGTGCAAGCCGCGCAGATTGCCCGCGTCAAAACCGAATCGGTGCGACGCTGGGTTTCAAGCGGCAAAGCGCACGGCATAAAAACCGTCGGCGGACAACATCGCATCTGTCGCAATTCGCTTTTTCTCGGTCTTCAACAAAAATCGCTGTTTGAGTTCTATAACAATAAAAACTAAATAAAGGAGAGTTACCATGAAAAAATTCAAATTAACATTCGTTAGAAAACATCTGTTTTCACTTTTCGTTACGGTATTTATCGCCGGATTGATGATTGCATCAGCCTCAACCGCTGCTTCGGCAGCACCAAACACGACGATTGAGCGATTTACTGTGCCGTTTTCGATACCCTGGTCCGAACTTCCGTGCGCGGATTTGCCGCCCGGAGTAACGGAGATTTCGGGCGTTGCCAATTTCAGGCTTGTAACCGTCGTCAGAACTGACAGCAGCGGCAATACTTATGTGAATCAAAACGGATTCGCGGACGGAACGGCAACCGATGATCTTGGCGGGACTTATAGATTTAACTACGCCAATCACTTTGACGCGGAAATACCGCCCGACGGATTTCCACAACAAATCAGGATGACTGACCACTTTAACTTAATCGGTAGAGGAAGAGACAATCAAATGCACATCGGTTTTGTCATTGTCGGGACAATTGACAATCCTGGTGACACTTTCCCGTGGCATACAACCGCTATTAACATCCGTGGAGATGCGATTGGTTGCGATCCCATTTAAACTTGAAATTTAAGTTTTTTGCAATATCCTTGCGTTCTGAGTTCAAATTTTAGTCCGCCGTCTTTTTGGCAAAAATGCGCTAAATTGTGAACTCGGAACGTTTTGCACTCTGCAAATTCTGTTTTTTCAATTTATTCGGAGGAATATCAAATGAATATCCGCAGCTATAAATTAGTTATTTTGATAATAGCTATAATTTTCGGCGGCTTTTTTGCCATCACGCGAAAAAGTTCCGCCCGTCTCAGTCAAAGTCCGCTTGACCAGCAATTGTCAAATGTTCTGCGGCAAAACGGGTTTACCGGAAATATCGAATCTACGCTTGAACGGAGATTGGGTCGCAAGGTTGACAACCAATTAGCCGATCTCGGCAGAAATCTTTTTCACGATACGATCGTCAGCTTGAAGGGCGATCAATCCTGCGCGGCTTGTCATTCGGCGACGGTTGGATTTGGCGATACCAAGTCAATCGCGATCGGCATTGACAATAATTTCATCGTCGGTCATGACCGCGCCGGCGTTCGCAATCAAAGGCGGACACCGATGGCGGCAAACACGGCGTTTTTCCCGACCTTGATGTGGAATTCGCGTTTCGCATCGCTTTCGGGCGATCCGTTCGACAACAGCGGCGGTTTTATTTTTCCGCTGCCCGAAGGCGCAAGCTTGTCGGACAAGTCGCATCTGCTCGTTGCGCAAGCCTTTATTCCGCCGACCGAACGCGTCGAAGCCGCCGGTTTTGATTTTCCGGGCGACAGCTATGACATCCGCAATGAGGTCATCCGGCGCATCAATCTCGTCGCGGAATACCGCAAACTCTTCGGCAAGATCTTTCCCGAAGTAAAACGCGGCGCTCCCGTTACATACGATATGTTCGCGCGGGCGATCGCCGAATTTGAATTTACGCTTGTGTTCGCCGATGCGCCGATCGATAAATTTGCCCGCGGACAGAAAAACGCCCTGACCGGCGATCAGAAAAAAGGCGCACTGCTCTTTTTCGGACGCGCCAACTGCGCACAGTGTCATGCCGTTTCAGGTCAGTCAAACGAGATGTTCAGCGATTTCCGCCAACATGTCGTCGGCGTTCCGCAGATCGTTCCGACCGTCGGCAATGTCGTTTTCGACGGCGCCGGTCAAAATGAAGATTTTGGTTTGGAGCAAGTGACGGGCAACACCGCCGACCGCTACAAATTTCGCAGTTCGCCGCTCAGAAACATCGCGTTGCAGCCCGCATTTTTTCATAACGGAGCTTACACAAGGCTCGAAGACGCAATTCGTTTTCACCTCGATCCGACACATTTTGCGCCGCTTTACGATCCCGCCGCGGCGGGCGTTGATGCAGATCTGCGAAACCCGGTCGGACCGATCGCGCCGGTTTTGGAGCGACTCGATCCACTGTTGCAAAGTCCCGTAGTCTTGTCAGATGACGAATTTCGACAACTCGTCGAATTCGTTCGCGACGGATTGCTCGATCAACGCGCCAAGCCTGAAAATCTGCGGCGGCTGATTCCCGACAGAGTGCCGAGCGGCAGACCTCTACAAATCTTTCAGTGAGGAGTGAATTTCAGCCTTTGAACGGAGTAGCTGATGTTATTGGGATTTGCTGTTTCGTTCGGAGAGATTGAGGTAGCACGATTTAGATAATCAATTCCTTGAATGACCGAACAGTGAAGCAAGGACAAAATTTGAATGAAGCAAATGCTGCCGATTCGGCGGCGTTTGCTTCATATTTTTTTTACAAGTAATCGGTCAGTAAAAAGTTAAAGAAATATCTATTGCCGACGCGCAAGCGAAATAAACTTCGGAGTAACGCGCCTGACTGTCATTCGGAATAAGTGAAAAGTGAAAAGTGATAGGTGATAAGTGGCTTTCACCTATCACCTATCACTTTTCACCTATCACTTATTCCGAATCTAATCGCTTTTATTGCTTACTTTAATTTTCAACTTCTCAAACTAAAATAAACAAAA
>JANPDZ010000316.1:0-2969 GCA_031431735.1 Acidobacteriota bacterium
GCCAATCGCAGCCTAAATTCACTTGACGATTCTCGTAATTCCGTTTGAAACCCTTGGAATAATGGATAATGGATAATTGATAATTGATAAATATGCTTGACGGACAACCGAATTTATCAATTACCAATTATCCATTATCCATTACTTCAGCAGTTTCTTTCGATAATTGTCTGAATTTTGGATCTACTGAGTATATTTTCAAACGAGGCGCGAATGTTGAGCCGATGCAGCGTTAATGTTTCGAGCAGTTCATTAATCGAAGCAAGTTTCATTCTTTTGGAAATTATCTGCAAAGCATTTTGATTGGCAATCGGAAGGCGCGTCGAACGCCCGACCGTGAGGCGTAAATTGTGGTCAAGTTCGCTCAAAAACAAATAACCGTTTGAGAAATTTGCAAAATCTTCGTCGCTCAAAGATTTATTTGCATAAAGTTTTTCGAGCATAAAATCGGTCGAACGCGTTTCCGATTCGTCAGGAACATTGTCGCGCAGTTGCAGAAAACGCATCGCAAAATAGACATCGAGCATTCCGCCCGCGCCGAATTTGATGTCTATTTCTTTGCCACGCCGGGAACCCGATTTTTGTTCTTCGAGACGTTCACGAATCCGCCGCGTTTCGCTTTTTAACTCGTCTTTGTCAGCGGCTAAAGCTTTTTGATGAATGATTTTACGCGCCTCGGTTTCGACATATTCGCCCAACCCGGGATCGCCGCAAACAATCCGAAGTTTGACATAGGCGAGCCATTCCCAAATTGCCGAGCGATTTTGCAGATAATCAAGAAAAGCCGTTTTACTGATTGATGTTGCGCCGTTTTTACCGTCGGGACGAAGCCGCAGATCAACCCGGTAAAGACTTCCTTCACGTGTCATCGCCGAAAGCGTCGTGACAAAAATTTCGACGGCACGGCTGTAAAGGAGAGATGAGGAGTGGAGGAGTGGAGGAGTGGAGGAGTGGAGTTTCTCCTCAAGCATCTTCGCGTCTCCGCGTCTCCGCGTCTCTCCGTCTCTCCGTCTCTCCGTCTCTCCGTCCCTCCGTCTCTCCGTCTCTCCGTCCCTCCGTCCCTCCGTCTCTCCATCTCCTCTTCTGCTTTTCCGTCGTCATAAACCAAAATCAAATCCAAATCCGAACCGTAATCCATCCCTTTGCCGCCGAGTTTTCCCAAACCCAACACGGCAAACGCGAAATCGTTTATTTCAACTAAAAATCGCTTTTCCAGTTCGCTTCTTGTGATAAAAATCGCGGTTTCAAGACTCGCTTCGGCAAGCCTTGTTTGCCATTTCTTGGCTTCTTTTCGTGAAAGTTTTTCAAAAACATCAAAGACGACAATTTCCAGCAAAAACTGCGACCATATTTGACGCAATACCGCCAACCGTCGGGCAAAATCGTTTTCCTTTTTAACCTTTGACAGCAGAATTTCGGCATAATTTTTCTCTGCAAACTCATCGTCGGCGTTTGGTAAATCTCTTATTAACACCGGATTTGCCGCAATAATTTCGGCAAAAGGAGGCGAAATTGTCGCAAGTTTTTCAAGCGTTTTAAGCGTTTTTTTGCTCAAATCTATTTTCAAATTTGATTTTTCCAGGGAAGAAAGAATCGGCTGTAGCGCGCTGTTCGATTCTTGAATCTGAAATCTGAAATTTGAAATTTCAGATTCTTTTTCAAATAGCTCGCCCGTTGCTGTTTGCGGCACTGAGAGGATTTGAACTTTGCTTTCCGGCATTGAAAAGATTCTCGTAAAAATTCGATTTACATTCGCTGAATGAAATTCCAAAGCCGCGTTAAAATCCGGCAAATCGGTAAAATTCATACGCCGCGCGACCGTCAAACGTCTTTCCTTGTCGTCGGGCACGAGATGCGTTTGCAAGCCGTTTTCCATCTGCAAAAGATGCTCTAAACGTCGCAAAAACTCATACGCGTCGAAAAGCACGGTCAATTCGTTTTCGCTCAAAAGATTGCGGTCGGCAAGCCGCGACAAACTTTTTAAGGTGTGCGAAACGCGCAGCCATTCGTCGCGTCCTCCGTAGGCAAGTTGAAGGGCTTGCGCCATAAATTCGATTTCGCGAATGCCGCCTATTCCGAGTTTGACATCAAAGCCTTTGTTCGAAGATTTTTCGAGATTGATCTTTTCTTTTGAAAGCCGCACATTTTCAAGCGCGTTTTCAACTGTTTCGTCTTTTGAAAAAATATGATCTTCCGTTTCGGCAAAGAAATGTTTGAAAAGTTCTGCGTCGCCCGCACTTGAACGCGAACGAATCAACACCTGTCTTTCCCAATTTCGCGCTTCGGTTTGGTAATAACGAATGGTGTCTTTGACCGACAACGCCAAAGCCCCGATGCGCCCGTGCGGACGAAGGCGCAAATCAACCCGATACGCCGCGCCTTCGCCCGTCTGCTGACCGACGAGTTTGGCGACGAATTCGGCAAGTTTTACAAAATATTCGCGATTTGTAACTTCGCCCTTCGTCCCTTGCCCGGAGGTTTTGCCGTCCGCCGAATAAACGAAAAGCAAATCAATATCGGACGAATAATTTAACTCCTTCGAGCCGAGTTTGCCGAGCGAAATCACGCAAAATTCGGCTGATTTGGTGCGCCCCTTTTGGTCGGTTTCAAGCGGAATTCCGAAGCGATTGTCGAGTTCCTGCTTCGCCAAACTCAAAGCATATTCAAGAATTGCGTCAGCTAAATTCGAGATTTCCTCCGTAATTTCAGAAACGGTGGCAAGGCGGCGAATATCGTGTAAGAAGATCCGCAAAAGCTCGCGCCGACGAAACCGGGCAAGCAAAATTTGCGGTTCGATCGTCGAATTAGTGAGCGAAAAACGCGCTAACGACTCGAGCAATTCTTCTTTATCGCGGATCTTCGAATCAGTCCGAAACCGAATAAGCCACCATAAATAATTCGGATTTTGCAAAATGGTCGCCGCCAGTAGCGGACTGAACGATACGAGCGTCAGGACATCCGAAAGCAAG
>JANPDZ010000317.1:0-5235 GCA_031431735.1 Acidobacteriota bacterium
GCCAATCGCAGCCTAAATTCACTTGACGATTCTCGTAATTCCGTTTGAAACCCTTGGAATAATGGATAATGGATAATTGATAATTGATAAATATGCTTGACGGACAACCGAATTTATCAATTACCAATTATCCATTATCCAATACGCGCAGCAGTTTCTTTCGATAATTGTCTGAATTTTGGATCTACTGATGCTGCAAGGTTTGGAACAACTTTATTTCCTTGCATTTTAAAAGGTTTGTCAACGTAAAAAGGCGGATTTGAAGGATTGGGGGAAAACGCTTGCGAAACCATCAGCATACCGATCGCGTTGCGGCTCTTGGTCGCTAAAAGTTCATCAATAGTTTTGACTTGGATAAATTTTTTGACATCAGGATCTTTAGCGTTAGGTTCGCCCGTAAAACTTAAGAAACCTCCGTTCATAGCATACGCAACGCTGAAAATGTCCGGATGCTTCATAGCTAGGGCAACCGCTCCAAATCCTCCCATTGAATGTCCGGCGATTGCTCTTGATTCAGGTTTTGCGATTGATCTGTAATTTGTATCAATGAATGTTACCAGTTCTTTGGCAGTGAAATCATCCCAATTACCAGTTGTCGAAGAATTTACATAAAAACTGCCGCCCCATTGCGTATTTTCATTCGGTGTAACAACGATCATTTCTCCAAAACGTCCCGACGAAATGCCTGTGTTCATTAAATCCTGGATGGTAAAATATTTATTTGTATCATCAACAAAGTTCAAATGATCGTCGCCTGTTCCGTGCAGTAAATACATCACAGGATAGCGTTTATTGGAACTGAAATAGCTTGGTGGAAGATAAATCGCAATCGGACGTTTATTATCTACATTTGTTACATTATTGGCTAATGCCGACGAAACTAACGTATGCTGCTTCGGATGCGCATTGCGGCCTATTTAGGAAAGTTCATTTTCATAAGGCATCTTCGAGATAATCATTCCGCTTTCTTGAAATCTGCATCCATCAGAATCCACATATTCGGATCAAGAATCACTTTTTCAGGTTCGGCGGTAACCTTGATCGAAAATACATTTGATTTTGCATCGGCCTGAATTATTTCCATCTGCGGTTTCTTTTCACCGGGAAAATAGATTGCCATCTCAACGGGCATTTTGAAAAAGCTGCCGTCGGTCTGAACTTGATCGAGATTGATCGCAATTTCCTTTTTGCTGCGATCGTACCTCCAGTTTCCCAGATATTTCAGCGTTCCGGGTTTATATAGCCACTGCTCAAAAAAACCGGATAGATCCTTACCCGAGGCTTCTTCCATCTCGCGGCGAAAGTCATCAACCGTCGCATTTGAATCGCGATATTTTCGGTAATAGTTTTTTATTCCTTTCCAAAAGTTTTCCGTTCCGATCACGCCGCGCAACATATGGAGAGCCCAGCTTCCCTTTTGGTAAATCTGACTCGTCGTGACATCCTTCATATCTTTCAAATTATCGTGAATAATTCGATACTCGGGACGTTTTTTATAGAAAGCGTCGACGGAATCTTTGCTTGATCTAAGACCCTCAATAAATGCGTCACGCCCGTATTGATGCTCAATAAAAAGCAACGTGAAGTAGGTTGCAAATCCTTCGCTAAGCCATACTTCATCCCAATCTTTTTCAGTTACGGCGTTGCCAAACCATTGGTGGGCAATTTCATGAATCACTACATTTCGCCAGCGGATACTTCTGTCGCCTGTTACCGAATTTTCGCTGTAAAGTATGGCAGATGCAGCTTCCATTCCACCACTAACACTATTTGATTGGATGTTAGCAAGTTTTTCATACGAAAATGGACCAACTGAATCGCTGTAAAACTCCAAAACCTTTTTTGTGAGGTCGGCGAAATCGTAAAAACCTGCATCACGATCTTGATGATAAACCCATGTTTGAATGGATTTGCCCTGAAATTCATCAACATATTGAACGGCGAAACGCGCCACACCGAGAACATACAACCACGACGCGATCGGCACGGATTGCTTCCAATGCGTGAGCCGTTTGTTGTCGGGGAGATCGGTTTCTTCGATTTTCAAGCCGTTGGAAACGACCTGATAATGGCTCGGCGCAGTTACGATAAATTCACACATCGCCTTATCTGACGGATGGTCAACCGTCGGGAGCCAATTGCGTCCTTTGTCTGCCCAATTGTCGCTAAAGAATGTGCGTTCGCCATACTTGTTGTTAGCGATTTTTAATCCGGTTGCCGGGATTCCTTGATAGAAAATAGTAAATTTACTTCGTTGATTCGATTTTGAGGGCGTCGCTAACTTTATCAATAAGACATTGTTCGCGTGACGATATTCAATTGATTTACCATCTGAAATTACTTTACTGACGCTCATCCCTTTTCCGTTTAACTCGTTGGATTTATTGGTCAAATCGAGACGAAACTCAGAAAGCCCGTCGTTAAGAAAACGCAAATCAACCGTTGCCTCGCCGACGATCTCGTCAGTGCTGTCGGAAAGTTCGATTTCGAAAATGTAGTTGATAACATCGATCTTTGAATCTTTGGGATAGGTATCACGAACAGCAAAAGTAAAATTCGGCAGACCGATAGTCAAAAACAAACCGAAAAGAAATGTTATCTTGAAGTTTTTCATATCTTTATTGTCCAATCTATTTTTTTAGTGGCAATGAAACGGCCGGACGAAATTGAACCAGACCTTTTTCCGTCATTGTCCTTTCGATTTCATCGATCGTTGACGGAACAAAAGCACTCAGATTTTCAGCTCCGTCCTCGGTTACAACAACGACATCTTCCATCCTCACATAAAGTTTTTCTTCGTGAATCCAAATCATCGGATCGATCGTAAAAACCATTCCCGGCTCAAGTTTTACGCCTCGGACCAACCCGACATCATGAACAGCCATCCCAACCGGATGTTGAAAATGTCCGCGAAACTTCAAGGCATCTCTGACCGCTTTCAAATGCGCGACGTTTTCAAATGTTTTACCGACCAGATATTGCTCCATTTCTTTCGCGGCGGAATCAAGGACGAAATCCGAAGTTACTCCCGGTCGAATAGCCTTAAAAAGCGCGTCGCGATAAGCCAAAATAAAATCAGATAATTTACGCTGTTCTTCAGTATATTTGCCGTTCACCGGCCACATTCGCGTAACATCGCTGGTGTAGTATCGATAATCGGGCGCATAGTCCATCAAAACCATATCGGCATCCTTCAACTTGTCCGTTTTGCGGAAGTAATGTCCGAAATACGCATTGGTCCCGCCGCCGATGATCGAAGCGTAGCCGTCGCCCCGCGCGCCGTGCAGATAAAAAATATATTTCGCGGCCGCATCAAGCTGATATTCAAACACGCCGGGTTCCGTCGAACGCATCGCTTCGATAATCGCTAAACCCGCAATTTCGGTGGCTTTGCGAATCATTTCGATTTCTTTTTTGGATTTGATCGTTCGTAGCGCATCCAGAATCGGCGAAAGATCGTGAATTTCAAATTGCGGGACACGTAAATTTAACAGTTCCCTGAAACGCGCCTCTCTCGAAGGTAGTCCGTCCCACGGATTGGAAGACACGCGAGCCTGTTCGTTCAACAACTCGTCACGGCTGTCGGTTCCGGTTTCCGCCGGACTCAAAGGCGTGTAAAGAAGCGGTGCAGGCGGGCGAATCAATCCCTTTCCAACCAAATCAATAGATAAAAACTCGACACCGCGCACTTGGTCAATTCTAGTCAGTTCTTTTATCAGATCTTCGTCTTCGGCTGACAAGATCTTGCCTTCACTGCGTTCTCTGCCGACATCGCGGTGAGAAAGATATAGCGTTGTTTTCTGATTGCGCCCATCCAACAAAAGATAAGCGTGGGGCGTTTCAAGACCGCTCAGATAATAAAATTCGTTCGACTGCCGAAAAACATTAAAATCAGCCGTTCCTTTTGCCCCTTGAATGATCGCAATGGCGTTCTTACCGATCTTCTCAAATATTCTCGCTCGGCGATTTGCAAAATCTTCTTTAGTAAAATCTGTCTGATAGTAATGTTTTTCCTGACCAAGTCCAAAAATCGGAACAATCATTATCAAAATAAATAAACAAAGCGGGGCTGATTTTCTATTCATATCTAACTCCAAGATCGGTCGATCCACCAAAATTCCTTCCATTCCTTTCTATTTAAAGGAATTTCCAAATTTAGGTTTTTCACCAATTTTAATTGAAATTTAAGAAAAAGCCGAATTGATTTCCGACTAATGATGGATACTATCTCATAAACTCCCGCCGAATCGCCAACGCCGGCAACGCCGCTTGCAACCTGTCAGAACCATCTGCGGTAGCGGATGGTTTAACTTAGTAGTCTTAATTGTTTGAGTTCAACAGGTCGCTACCGCTCGCTGTTCTGACTTACCGCATAAACTTCCGCCGAATCGCCAACGCCGGCAACGCCGCTTGCAACGGTGCGAATATCTTTTCCAAGATTAGCTGGAGTTCGCCCCAACCTGTCAGCGGTTTGCGGTATTTTATGAATCAATATAACCGTCTTTCTCGTTGCGTTCGTCCTCACGGGTTTTGCCGTCCGCGAGGTCAAACCAACGATAATATCCATGTTTTGCCAGACTCCAAGCACCGAGTCCAAAATGTTTGACAATCTTTACTTTGATAATTTCCCGATTGACTAAACCTGTTTTACTCAATAAATAAACCGCGTCTTCTTGGTCTTTGAAGCGTCCGGCGATGAATTTCAAAATAACCAACCACTCAGGCGTGAGAATCGGAATATCATCAATCTTAACAGCTTCTGCCAACGCATCTTGAAACAATGCTTTGAATTCGTCATTCCGAATAATCCAATCAATTGACACAACCTTTTTATCGGTTTCCGCTTGAAAACGCTCTCCGCCTTGCCGAAGTTGCCCGACAATCTTTTCTTTCGGAATCGGCAAGCGTTTATTGGAAATCATATCAATATCTTTCGTCAATCTGTCGCTTCCATAAAAATTCATTGCCAACCCGCCGACTAAAGCCCAATCAATATTATTTTCATCAGCTATTTTGCTGACATAATCAATCGCCTGAGAAGCCGAATTTTCGTCAATTACGTCAAGATTTATTATTCTTTTAGTCATAAATTCACATTACTGAGCGGTCTAAAAATTGCAGGAGTTTTGAAAACTAAGAAAATTTGCCTACGAAAGACACTAAACAAACGAAAAAAAACATTTTTGCCAAATCTTATTTTTTGATTTCGTATCTTTCGTGTCTTTCGCAGGCAAA
>JANPDZ010000318.1:0-7072 GCA_031431735.1 Acidobacteriota bacterium
CGTGAAGAACTTCGAGTAGGAAACGCGGATGATCAGAATTTTCTGCAAGGCTTGATGGTCAGTTACGAGCGTGTGGGTGCGATTAAAGCCAAAACGGGCGAATTAAATGCTGCCATTAAATATTATCAAGATTCGCTGGCAATCGCCGAACAACTTCAGGCTTTGCAGCCGACAAACAACAAACTTCAGCGTGGTATTTACATAGGTTATCTCGAAATCGGACAAACTTTACACGCCGACGGAAAGTATCGAGAGGCACTTGAACAATACGCGAAAGGTCGCGCCCTTCTCGTTAACTTAATTGCGGTTGAACCGAATAACGCAGATTTGCCGAGAACTCTTGGTATTTCTGACGATCTATCTGCCAATGCCCATCTCGAACTCGGAGAGACTGAAGCGGCGACGATGCTCTCAAACAACGCGCTTGCTGTCCGCGAAAAACTATTTGCCGCCGACCCGACGAACATTCAGGTTTACGGTGATTTAACCGTCAGTCTCGATACGGCAGGCGATTTGCGTGTCAAAGCAGGTGATGTTGCCGGCGCATTAAAATTATTGAATCGTTCGCTCGAAATGCGTGAAGCCGCGCTTAAACAAGACCCGACAATGACACTTGCCAAACGCTACATTGCGATTAGCCGCAATAAAATCGCCGCCGCGTTACGCGTAAATAATGATTTAACGGCGGCTCTTGCCGAGCAGCGACAGGCTCTCAACTTCAACCGCGAATTAAGCCGCGCCGATTCGACAAATTTGGTTTTGCGACGGGAATTGGCGGTTTCATTGCAGGGAAACGGCGAAATACTTGCTCTGATTGCCGTTAAAGAACGCAACCGCGAAAAATGGCTTGAAGCCCGCGTCTTGCTC
This sequence comes from Acidobacteriota bacterium, assembly GCA_031431735.1. Lineage (GTDB taxonomy): Bacteria > Acidobacteriota > Blastocatellia > Pyrinomonadales > Pyrinomonadaceae > JAFDVJ01. The sequence continues at coordinate 868 of JANPDZ010000318.1, forward strand.
GAAGAAAGCCTTAAACTTTACAGCGATATGAAAGCAAATAATCAGGCATTCGGAGCTGATGATGCAAAAATAACAGCTCTCAATGTTTTTATCGAAAAATACGAACAACTTTTTAGCCGTTAGAGCAGTTATATTTGCACTTATTTTGCCCGCGAGCGTATTACGAGATCGGGCTTCATCGCTTCGATCGAAACCTGCCGCGCAACTTCTTCCGCCGTTTTTCTAAAGGCGATTGATTGCGGCGAATCGGGATGTTGAATGACGACCGGCACGCCCGCGTCGCCGGCTTCGCGAACTTCCATGCCGAGCGGAACTTCGCCTAAGAATGGCACATTATATTGTTCCGCAAGTTTGCGTCCGCCGCCGGTTCCAAAAATGTTATAGCGTTTTTCGGGCATATCGGGCGGCACGAAATAAGACATATTTTCAATCACCCCCAAGACGGGAACAGCGACCGTTTCAAACATCTTAAGAGCGCGGCGCACATCGGCGATCGAAACCTGTTGCGGAGTCGTTACCAGAACCGCGCCCTGCACCGGAACAAGTTGTGCAAGTGAAAGCTGAACATCGCCCGTTCCCGGCGGCATATCAACGATCAGATAATCGAGTTCGCCCCAATTAACATCGGTTAAAAATTGCCGGACAATGCCGTGCAGCATCGGGCCGCGCAAAATCATCGGTTTATCGGCGGGCGCGAGAAGTGCCATCGAGATCATCCTGACGCCGTGGGCTTCGATCGGAATGATCTGACCGTTAAAAGCCTCCGGCTGCCGGTCTGCCACGCCGAGCATCAACGGCACGTTCGGACCGTACACATCGGCATCCATCAAACCGACTTTCGCGCCGTCAAGCGCAAGCGAAACCGCGAGATTGACCGCGACGGTTGATTTGCCGACGCCGCCTTTGCCCGATGAAACCGCGATGATATTTTTGACATTCGGCAAAGCCATATTGCCCGCGATGCCGCGGCCTTTCGGGACTTCGGCGTCCATGATAACTTTCACGCTTGTCACACCTTCGATCGAGCCGACGAGTTGTTTTGCGTCAAGTTCAAATTGTTCTTTGACCGGACAAGCCGGAGTTGTCAACACGATACGGAACGAAATGTCGCCGCCGTTGATCGCCAGATCTTTGACAAATCCGAGCGTCACGATGTCTTTTTTTAAATCCGGATCTGTAATATTTTTCAGTTGGTCTAAAACTGCTTGTTCTGATATTTGATTCATAAAATTTAAGCTGCTAATTTTTCTTTCACTCTTTCAATTTCTTTTTCGATATTGGGTAATTTCTCGCCGTGTTTTTGGGCGGTTTCAATCCAAAACTCAGTAACGGTTTCAAGTTCATCGAGTGTTGCCTGCAGAGTTTCGCCCTGTGCCAAACAGCCGCGCAATGCCGGAACTTCCGCGACATAACCGCCTTCCTGGTCAGGATAAATAACAAAAGGATACTTAAATGTTTTCATTGTTTAATTCCTCAATAATTTCTACCACTCGTTTGACATAAACGGCTTTTACCTTGTCCTTATGGACGGGAATAACAAAAGTTACCGCGCCTCGTTTGAAAACGTGATGACTGCTCGAAATTCTTTCAAGTGCAAACCCTTCATTTAACAAAACTTTTTCCACTTGGTCAAACGTCGCATTATTTGGGCTGTTCCTGAGCTTTTCAAGCAGTTTTTCATGTTTGCTCATTGTCAAATTTTAGCATAGATTAAATGTTTTGCGATGTCGTCAATAAAACTAAAAGAATTTTTGAAACTAGCCGAAAAAGCCCGCTCATGCCGAATTTGCGAAGCGATGTGCGATAAAACCGCCGTTTTGAGCGAACTTAACGGTAATATCAACCCAAAGGTCTTTTTTATCGCCGAAGCTCCGGGCAGACAAGGTGCCGACCGCACACGCAAGCCTTTTTCGGGCGATAAATCGGGCGCGAATTTTCAGATCTTTCTTGATTCGATTCAGTTAAAACGAGAGGAGATTTTTATTACCAATACCGTTCTTTGCAGTCCGCGAAGCGATACGGGTGCAAACCGCAAACCGTCGAAAAAAGAGATAAGAAATTGCGCCGAATATCTGGAAAAAACGATCAATCTCATTAATCCGAAAATAATCGTAACTTTAGGAAGTGTCGCGCTTGAAGCGTTGAAAACGATTGAGTATCATCAAATTACATTGAAGTCTGACGCGGCACAGATTTTTCGTTGGAATGAGCGTATTCTCATTCCGCTTTATCATCCGAGTCCGCAAGTCATTGCTTCGCGGCGGCGGATGTTTGAACAAATCGAAGATTATAAATCGGTTGCCGAAGCGATTGAAAAAAGTTCTGAGTCCCGCCTTTAGGCGGCAATTGTTTTCAAAGAAAAAAGCCGCCTAAAGGCGGGACTCAGAACGCTTGAAAAAAGTTTTATGAAATTACAGTTGTTATTACTACTCATATTTATCGCTCTCTCGCTGAATGTTTCGGCGCAGAAAAAAGAATTTATCGGTTACAAGCACAAAGGCGTGGTCGTTGGTGAAACTTTGCCTAACGGCGTCAAAGATTTGGGCGGCGGGTTGCTATCGAACGAAAATTACGGTGTTTCGCGTTTTTCAAAAGGCAAAAAACATTATCTCTGGCTCGAAAAAATCACCGGCAGAGACTCAAACGGCGTGCCGAGTTGGATCGTCAAAGACGTTTTAGAATTTGATACTCTCAAAAAACATCGGGAATTTTTGTTTTCTTACAGCTCGACCTGCACGATCGGCGGCAGTGAAAATCTCGACACGATCGTTTTAGCGGAATTTAAGCCAAAAAAAAAGACCTACAAAATTCTCAAAGCGTGGAAAGCAAATATCAAAAAGGAAAAATTTGAAAAGCTCTCGACCAAAGGAATTAAATGCAAATACGAATTACCTTAAAATTATGGAAAATGTAACATTTTATTGGCTTCCGGGATGCTCGACCTGTCAAAAGGCAAAAGGTTTTATCGAACGCCACGGCATTCGCGGTTTTGACCTTCGAGACATCAAAGAAGAACCGCTAACGCGTGAGGAAGTCATCAAACTCACGAAAATGCTCGGCGGCGCGGAAGAACTCTTTTCGCGCCGCGCCGTCAAATACCGCGAAATGAAATTGGGCGAACGCGAAGTTTTGCCTGCCGAAATGCTCGATTTGATGGCGACGGAATACACCTTTCTCAAACGTCCGATCCTCGTGATGAAAGACAAAGCGATCGCCGGTTATTTCGAGAAATTCTGGAATCAGTTTTTGAACGAGAATTATTACAAATGAACGCTCAGGATGCAGAAAAATACAATTTGATCAGAGATGGCGGCATCGGTTTTTACGAACGAAAGCGCGGGCTGATCGAGGTTTCGGGCAAAGAAGCCGTTCAGTTTTTAAACGGATTAATAACGAATGATGTCGCCAAACTGGAAGAAAACTCGCAGATGCTCGCCGCTTTTCCAAACGCACAAGGCCGCTTGTTGGCGGTTGTCCGCGTGATGCGACGCGGCGATAAATTTCTTTTTGAAACCGAAGCGGTAACGCACGAAAAAGTCTTTCAAAACTTATTTCGCTTTACTTTTGCAGGCGATTTTTTTGTCGAGGATTTGTCCGGGAACTTTGATTTTTTTTCAATTTCAAATTTCAAATTTCAGATTTCAAATTCAGAAGCAATCGAATTTCAAAGCCGTTTTGGGAAAGGCGTTTTTATTCCTAAGCTCAATGCTGAAGATTTTTTAAATGATTTGGAAAATCAAAACGTCGCCCGAATTTCCGAAGAGCTTTACGAAGTTTTGCGAATTGAGCAGGGAATTCCGCTCTATGGCGTTGATATTGACGAAACGACGATCGTTCCCGAAACCGGCTTGCCCGAAATCATCAGCTACAACAAAGGCTGTTATATCGGACAGGAAATCATCGCCCGCATCCATTTTCGCGGACACATCGCCAAACAATTAACAGGCTTAATCCTGTCAGAACCGGAAGCGGTAGCGACGGGGTTAAACTCCGAAGATTTACAAAACGCCGAGCTAAAATCGCTCAACGGCAAAAACGCAGGTTGCATAACTTCCGTAACATTTTCGCCAAAACTCGAAAAACAAATCGCGCTCGGCTTTGTCCGCTACGACTATCTGTCGGAAGGAACTGAATTAAAACTCGGTGAATTGACGGCGACGGTGAAAAATCTACCGTTTATCGAATAAATGCGTTAAAATATTGAATTATGCAAGCAGTCAAAGAAGTTTCAAAAAAAAAGCAAATCTTTAAGTTAGCGGATGTCAGTTTAAGGTTTCCCGAACCGTTTTTCTTTGTGCTTAAAGTTCCGGGCTATAAATTTACTGATGAAGAACTCTATAAGATTGACGCGGATAATGAGCATTTGCGAATCGAAACCAATGCCAACGGAGATTTAGAAATTATGCCGCCGCCATTTCCCGATACAAGTAGAAAAAATATTGCAATTGATGCGAGACTTTGGATTTGGGCTGAGAAAGATAAAACCGGAGTTTGTTTTGAATCATCAGCCAAATTTACTTTGCCCAACGGTGCAAAGCGAATGCCCGACGCGGCTTGGATCTTGAAGGAAAGATATTTTGCTTTTTCCGAAACTGAGCGCACGGAAAGATTTACCCGAATCGCACCCGATTTCGTGATCGAACTTCGTTCAAAATCAGACCGTTTACCGATTCTGCAAAAAAAGATGCGTGAATATATCGAAAACGGTGTCCGGCTCGGCTGGCTGATTGACCCGTATAAAAAACGAGTTCACATTTACCGTGCCGACAAAACAATTGAAATTCAGGAAAACGCAAAATCGGTTTCGGGCGAGGACGTTTTGCAAGGCTTTGAGCTGGATTTGACGGAAATTTGGTGAAATTCTTTGAGAGGTAAAAATATGGCAACCGCAGTTCAGGAAAATTCGATTTTGTTTACTTTCGATGTGCGTCCGCTAAAAATGACCGACCAGTCTTTTTACGAGTTTTGTCAACGAAATAAAGACTTCCGGTTTGAAATGGACAAACGAGGTAATTTAATTATTATGCCCCCAACTTTTTTGGAAACCAGCGATCGAAACAGCGAAATAAACTTTCAACTTCGCGCGTGGGCGAAAAAAGATAAAACCGGAGTTGCCTTTGAATCGGACGGAATGTTCATTTTGCCAAACGGCGCGAAACGCGCACCCGACGCTTTTTGGATTTTGAAGGAAAGATATTTTGCCCTTTCTCAAGAAGAACGCGCGGAAAAATTTGCGCGGATTTGTCCTGATTTTGTGGTCGAACTGCGCTCAAAATCTGATCGGTTGCGGAATCTGCAAACCAAAATGCGCGAATACATCGAAAACGGTGCGCGGCTTGGTTGGCTGATTGACCCGACTGAGAAAAAAGTTCACGTTTATCGCGCCAACAAATCTGTGGAAGTTTTGGAAAACCCGAAAACGGTTTCTGGCGAAGACGTTTTGCAAGGCTTTGAATTAGATTTGATGGAAATTTGGTGAGGTAATTTTTATGATGCGGATTTTGTTTTTGATTTTAGTTTTAATGAGTTCGGTTGCTTTTGCTCAAACGGAAGATAAACCGAAAGCAATAAAGTTCAATGAATTTGAAACCGCGACCGGCGGCTATATAAAGATGAATATGGATGCGTTTTACATAGAATTAGCAAACGATCCGGCGGCGCAAGGTTACATCTTCAATTTCGGAACTGACAAGGAAATCGCCGTGCGCGAAAAACAAATTGTCAATGCGATAAGTTTTCGCAAATATGATTCGTCGCGAGTAACGATGGTCAAAGCCGGTTTTTGGAAGGTTGTAAAAACTGAATTCTGGCTTGTTCCAGCGGGCGCGGAAAATCCGCAGCCCGCATCAAAAGCTGAAAAGTTTGATGAATTTGGAAAAATTAATGATGAAGTTCTTAGTCTGAAATTAGATATTTTTTTTATTTCAATAGCTAATGATCCAAATGCGCTTGGCTATATTCTTAATTTTGGAACGGAAAAAGTGATTTCAGCCCGGGAACGGCGTATCAAAAATTATCTTTTAATGCGTAAATTGGATTTATCCAGAATTATCTTTAAAAAAGCCGGTTACTCTGATGTCGGCAGAACCTCATTTTGGATCATTCGGCCGGACAATAAAAATGAATAGTTGCCGGAGTATGAAAAAAGTTCTGAGTCCCGCCTTTAGGCGGCTTTGTTGCGAGAGTTTAGCCGCCTAAAGGCGGG
>JANPDZ010000319.1:0-2214 GCA_031431735.1 Acidobacteriota bacterium
GGATGAATTTAAAGCATTGCTTGTTTCTGCATCTTTCATTCTTTTCCCTTGATTCACAAACTTTTCCCTTGATTCACAAAACAATCACACAGCGGCGGATACCGACCGATTGTATTATTCATCCCTCATCCCTCATCCCTCATCCCTTATCCCTCATCCCTCATCCCTAGAAAGTTACCTTCGCGCCTTCGTACAGTTGCGCTAAATTACTGGTCGCGACCATTTCATCGGCATTCACGCCGCTGAGAATCTGCCACGCGCCGTTTTCTTCCGTGCCGAGTTGGACAGTGCGAAGTTTGGCGATGCCTTCGACAATCACGTAAACGCGCTGACCCTGTGTTGACTTGTCGTCCAAAACGGCTTCCTTCGGCACGAAAACGCCAAGGCTTCCACCTTCACGCGTAATTTTTGCGGTCGCAAACATTCCGACGCGAAGCGCGTTGTCGCCGTTTTCGATCTGCGCTTCGACAATAGCCGAACGCGAAGTTGTTTCAACCGACGGATTAACCGCCGTCACGCTACCGCCGAAATTACGGTCTTTGTAAGCGTCAACCTGAATCGAAACGCCGCGCCCGATTCCGATATACGGAACATCCGCTTCGGCGATCTGAATCTGAACCTTGATCGGATTCGTCCGCAAAACGGTCGCAATGACCGAAGCCGACGAAACATATTCGCCGACCGCGACCGGACGATTGCTGATAAAACCCGAAAACGGAGCCCGAACAACCGTGTCGGCAACCGCCTGTTCAGCCGTGGTAACTTGCGTTCGCGCCGCTTCGACATTGGCTTGTGCGCTTTTTATCGCTTGATTGTTTTGTTTGGCGGTATTGATCGCGGTTTCGAGATTTTGTTTGGCGTTGTTCGCACGGGCGCGTGCCGTATCGCGGGCGGTGCGGGCAACATCACGAGCGGTGCGGAATTGCTCGTATAAGATTATTGCCACATCACCCGTCTCAACCAATTCACGATAGCGTTTTTCATTAACTTCCGCTTGACGCAAATTAACTTCTGCTTGACGGAATTCGGCTTGCGACTGCTCATAACTTGCATTAGCGGCGCGGACTTCGGGAATTGCCGAAGCGTTAAAACTACCGTTCGGCGCAAGCCCGAGACGCGCTTCGGCTTGCCGAACGCCCGCGATTGACTGCGTCACGCTCGCCTTTGCTTCAGCCAGACGAAGGCGCGCATCTTTATCGTCAATTTTGGCGATGACATTGCCTTGCGTCACAAACTGACCGACATTTGCCGAAACATTGACGACCTTTCCCGCAGTTTTCGGCGCAATGTCAGAAGACTCTTGGGCAACCATACTGCCAGTCGCCTGTATAAAAGCCGGAATTTGACGTGACACAGCTTTAGTTTGCGTCACCGTGATAAATTGCTCCGGCGATTTAGCATTAGCGTCGGCTTCACGCGTTTTCGATTCCGAACGATTGCAAGCGGCAAAAACTGCCGGAAAAACTAAGGTCAGGATAAACAATCGGACAACCCGTGAGCGTCCGAATTTTGAAAAATTCATAATGTTGAAAATTGAAGTGCGGACAAACTATCCGCAATATTCGTGGCGGATAATCGGTCCGCGCTTCAATTAATCTTCTTAAAACTAGACAATCCGTTTTTGGAATCGGTTACAAAAACTTGCTGTACCGAAGAAATTAAAAAGGGATTGTAACCATTTTACTTCTTTTTGTGTCTAAACTGTCGGGAAAGAGTTAAAGATTTTTGAAAAAAGAGTGTAACGCGCTTAAAATTATTTTCAAGGCAAAGCAGAAAAATAATTTGTTTTGAAGCATTTGCCGAAATCAGGACAAGAAATTTGGCAGACAATTACCAAAATTTATCCGATGCGGATTTGGCGCGTATTTCGGCAAACGGCGACGAAGCAGGTTTTGCCGAAATTGTCCGTCGTTACAGCCCGCGGGTTTTTAGTTTTTCGTCCCGTTTTTTTCGCCGTTACGATCTGATCGAAGAAGCCGCGCAGGAAGTTTTTCTGAAAGCCTTTACGCAGCTCAAAAACTTTGAAGGTCGCGGTTCGCTCGAAGGTTGGCTGACACGCATCACAGTGACGACCTGCATCAATATTTTGCGCGCTTCCAAGCCGCAAAACGAATTGATGGCTGCCGATTTGACCGAGGACGAAACGGCGTGGCTCGAAAACAAGATGACGAATGCCGCATCGGTCAATCATCGAAACGAGGAAGATAAATTGAT